>CANDKL010000274.1 GCA_947385255.1 uncultured Roseburia sp.
AAATGCTTGATGTAACTGCAATCGCGCAGTCCTCACCTGGCCCTATTCCGGTAAAAGCTTCCGGTGGTATTTGCGGTGGACAGGGCAGGACTGGTCGGGAGCGACGGGGAGACGCATCAGGGAATCTTTGACGTTACCTTTCTTTCCGGCATTCCGAATATGGCGGTTCTGGCGCCCAAAAATAAATGGGAGCTGTCCGATATGATTAAATTTGCAGTCGCGCACGACGGGCCGTCGGCCATTCGCTATCCGAGGGGCGAGGCGTATGACGGGTTAAAGGAATTCCGTGCGCCTGTGGTATACGGGAAGAGCGAGATGCTCTATGAGGAGAGCGAGATTGCGCTGGTGGCGCTTGGCAGCATGGTCAAAACGGCAGAGCTGGTACGCCATGCGCTGCATGAAATGGGGTATCGCTGTACGCTTGTGAACGCGCGCTTTGCAAAGCCTTTGGATGAGGAGCTTTTGCTGCGGCTGGAAGCAAACCACCGGCTGATTGCTACACTGGAGGAAAATGTAATAAGCGGCGGCTTCGGCGAGCATGTAACGGAATTTCTGAGCAGCCGTTATTCGAAGGCCCATGTGGTGAATATTGCTATCCCGGATGAGTTTGTAGAGCATGGAAATGTGGATATTCTGCGCCGTGTGGTTCAGATAGACGAAGTATCTGCCACAGAACGGATTTTGGCAGAATATCAGAGACTGGACAGGTGACAGGTAAGAGCATGAAAGAGCGTTTGGATATCTTAGTTGTAGAACAGGGCCTTGCGCCTTCGAGAGAAAAGGCGAAGGTGATGATTATGGAGGGAAATGTTTTTGTAGACGGACAGCGGGAGGATAAGGCGGGTAGCAGGTTTCCTGCGGACTGCAGGATAGAAATACATGGTAAGCCGTTAAAATATGTGAGCCGCGGCGGACTGAAGCTGGAAAAGGCGATGGCAGAGTTTGGAGTTTCCCTAGAGGGTAAAATCTGTATGGACATCGGCGCGTCTACGGGCGGCTTTACGGACTGTATGCTGCAAAACGGCGCCGCGAAGGTCTATGCCGTGGATGTGGGATACGGACAGCTTGCGTGGAAGCTCAGGCAGGATCCGCGCGTGGTCTGTATGGAAAAGACGAATATCCGCTACGTGACACCGGAGGATATTGCGGATCCGCTGGATTTTGCCTCCGTAGACGTGTCGTTTATTTCACTGGATAAGGTGCTTAGGCCTGCGAGCAAGCTGTTAAAGAAGCATGGAGAAATGGTCTGTTTAATCAAGCCACAGTTTGAAGCCGGAAGGGAAAAGGTCGGCAAAAAGGGCGTGGTACGGGATCGGGAGGTACATAAGGAGGTCATTGAAAAAATCGTCCGGCACGCCGTTTCGCTTGGCTTTGCGCTAAAACGACTGGACTATTCCCCGATTAAAGGGCCGGAGGGAAATATTGAGTATCTGATTGCAATCCAAAAAAACGGGGAGGGGGAAGCGGCAGAGGCATTGGATATAGCGGGAACGGTAGAAGCAGCCCATGCCGCATTGGAAAAAAGGGCATGAAAAAATTCTGTATTATAACCAATCCCTATAAGGATCCAGATTTTTCCCTGACCAACCGCATGAAAGCCCGCATTGAGCAAAAGGGCGGAAGCTGCCGCAGGCTTAAGGAGGGAGAGGAGCTGCCGCCGGACACGGAGGGGATTTTCGTACTGGGGGGAGACGGGACGCTGATTCGTACGGCGGGTATTGCGTCAGAGCGCGGAATTCCCCTGATTGGCGTAAATCTGGGACATCTGGGTTATCTTTGCGAGCTGGAGGAGAAAAACGTCTGCGGCGCGATTGACGAGATCATGAAGGGGGATTTTATGATTGAGGAGCGGATGATGTTAAGCGCCGTCTCCAGGGCAAAACGGTCGGAGGTACAGCTTCCGAAGAAATCCTTAAATGATATCGTCATTCTGCGCAAAGGGGCGCTGCAGCTGATGGAGCTGCATGTTTCGGTCAACGGAGGTTATCTGCATACGTTTCGCGCGGACGGCATTATTGTGGCGACGCCGACCGGATCGACCGGATACAGCCTGTCGGCCGGCGGACCGATCATTGATCCGAAGGCGCGCATGATATTAATTACGCCGATCAACGCCCACGACCTCAATTCAAAAAGTATTGTAGTAGACGCGTTAGACGAGGTCACAATCGAGCTGCGCAGCAGACAGCCGGAAAAACAGGAGCGTGCGGACGTCAATCTGGACGGGGAGCTTGCCTTAGAGCTTGCACCGGGCGATTCGATTACCATCCGCGCGGCTGATCAGACGGCAAAAATTATCAAGCTGAGTAAAATCAGTTTTTTGGAAATATTGAGAAAGCGGATGCAGATGTATTCATAACGAACAATTGGTTGGGAGCTGGCAGGATGAAATCAAAAAGACAGGTGAAGATTTTAGAGCTGATCCAGAAAAATGAAATTGAAACACAGGAGGAGCTTTTGGAATATCTGAAGCTGGAGGGATACCGGGTGACACAGGCAACCGTATCGCGCGACATCCGGGAGTTAAAGCTGACGAAGGTCGCGATGCAGGGCGGCAGACAGAAGTATGCGGTATTGTCCGAAGCGGCCGGGGATATGGCCGGGAAATATGCGCGCATTTTCAAGGACGGGTTTGTATCTATGGACATGGCGCAGAATATTCTGGTGGTGAAAACCGTGGCCGGTATGGCAATGGCCGTCGCGGCTGCACTCGACGCCATGGAATGCCATGAAATCGTAGGAAGCATCGCCGGGGACGATACGATTATGTGCGCCGTGCGTACGGTAGAGGATACGGAAGCTTTAATGCAGCGGCTGCGCAGAATGATTGGGGAGGTATAAAAGGAGATTTTATGTTACAAAATTTATATGTCAAAAATCTGGCTTTGATAGACGAGGCAGAGGTGGAATTTACACCGGGCTTAAACATCATGACAGGCGAGACCGGCGCCGGAAAATCGATTATCATCGGCTCCGTAAGCCTTGCGCTCGGCGGAAAGGTCCATAAGGAAATGATCCGGGAAAACGCCTCCTTTGGGCTGGTGGAGCTGACCTTTTCGGTAGAGGATGAGAGCATCCGGCAGAGGCTTGCGGAACTGGATATCACGCCGGAGGACGGCGCTTTGGTGCTGAGCAGAAAAATTGTAAACGGCAGAAGCGTAAGTAAAATCAATTCCGAAAGCGTTCCGCTTTCGAAGGTAAAAGAGGTGGCGGGACTTTTCATTGATATTCACGGGCAGCATGAGCACCAGTCGCTTTTGGTGCGGAAAAATCATTTGAATATTTTGGACAGTTATGCCAAAGCCCGTTTGAAGGAGGAAAAGGAAGCGCTAAGGACGGCCTATGCTTCTTATAAAAAACTGAAAACCGAGCTTGACGAAGCGGATATGGACAGCGCTATGCGGGAGCGGGAGCTTTCCTTTCTGGAATACGAGGTGTCGGAAATCGAAGCGGCGCACCTTACGCCAGGCGAGGATGAAAAGCTGGAGGCGGAATACAGGCGGCTGTTAAATGGGCGGAAAATTATGGAAGCCGTATCCGGCGCCTACGAGAAAACAGCAGAGGGCTACGGAGCCGCAACGGAGCAGATCGGCCATGCGTTAAAGGAGTTGTCTTCTGTATCCGAATACGACGCGCCGTTAGCGGGGCTGTTTAGCCAGTTAATGGAAATTGACGGTCTTTTGAATGATTTTAACCGTGAAACGGCAGAATATATCTCGGATACTTCTTTTGACGAACAGACATTTCTGGAGGTGGAGAACCGCTTAGACACCATCAATCATCTGAAATCCAAATACGGCAAAACCATCGAAGAAATCAACGCTTCCTGCAAAGAAAAAAAAGAACGTTTAGAAAAGCTTTCCGATTACGACGCTTATCTAGATCGGAAGAGCGTCGTGTAGGGAAAGAGTGTTCTCTACTGTGTAG
>CANDKL010000275.1 GCA_947385255.1 uncultured Roseburia sp.
ACAGTAGAGAACACTCTTTCCCTACACGACGCTCTTCCGATCTTCTGTTCATGATAGAGGGAAGAAAGCAGCCGCTGTTTTTGGATGTTCGGGGAGAAGAGCTTACCTGTTATTACGGGAACGAAGAGAATATTGACGTATACGCAAAGCTCAGCTCGGATATTATGAATAACATAATCAATGGCCGTATGACATTTCAGCGTGCGTTTATGACGGGAGTTATGACGGCGAAGGGGAATTTTAAAACGCTTCGGATGCTGGATACCATATTTGATTTTACAGAAAATTAATCCGCTGCGGGCAGATAAACGGAGAAGGTACAGCCGTCGTTGGGACGGGAATCCACGGTGAGGCGGCCGCTGTGCGCTTCGATGATCTGTCTTGCAATTAAAAGCCCAAGGCCTGTGCCGCCCTGCTTGGTTGTGGCAAAGGGCGTAAAGAGCTTCGGCAGGTATTCCGGGGAGATGCCGCCGCCAAAGTCAATGATATCCAGGCGCAGAAAGCTCCCCTCCCGATATGCCCTAAGGCGGGCAGTTCCGGTATCGTTCATGGCTTCGCAGGCATTTTTGATCAGATTAAAAAGTGCGCGCCGGAGCCGTTCCGGATCGATGAAAAAGCAGGGCAGGGAAGGTGCGGCTTCGATTTGCAGCCGGAAATGACTGGAGTTAAACATGGCTGTGCAGGTATCCCTCAGCTCGGAAAGAAAGCTGTCCGAAGAAATCCTCTGCAGATTCAAATCGTCGTTCAGGCGTGCGGAATTCAGTTCCACCAGCATGGTCTTAAGGGAGGACAATTCCTGCATAGAATCCGTCCAGTAGGAGTAATCCCGGACCTCTGGGTGCGTTTTTTCCACAAGCTGCAGGGAGCTGTTAATAAAGGTAATATAATTTTTGATTTCGTGGAAAATTTCCTGATAATCCTTGTTTGTCATGCAGATTCCCTCCCGTTTTATAAAATAAAAAAGTTCGTTTTGCCAATTAGTTTAGCATTTAAATATGAGTAATTCAACTAAAAATAAGCAACAAAATTCGACAGGAAAAGGAGAATGTAATATGAGAGATGACAATTGTATTTTCTGTAAGCTGGCCTCCGGAGAGATTCCCGCCAATACCATTTATGAGGATGAGCGCTTCCGCGTGATTTTGGATGCGGCGCCGGCTTCAAAGGGGCATGCACTGATTCTTCCAAAGGAACATTTCGCTGATTTGTACGAAATTGATACGGAGCTGGCGGGCGAGGCAATGAAGCTGGCGAAGAAGCTGGCAATCCACATGACAAAGCAGCTTGGCTGCGACGGCTTTAACCTGGTGCAGAACAACAGGGAAGTAGCGGGACAGACGGTATTCCATTTTCATCTGCATTTGATTCCGCGGTATCAGAATATGAAAAACGATGATATTCTAATGTGGAACCATGAGACCTTTACGGACGATGAAATGAAAGAAATATGTGACCGGATCAAAGAAGGGCTGCACTGAGGTGCGGCCCGTTCTTGTTATTTTTTTGTGCGCGTGCGCACGGTTTCCTCAATTAATCCAAGGATGGTTTGAATGGAGTCCATCTGTCCGCTTTTTGCCATAGCGGCGCGGTAATTTGCCCGTTGGTCAAATACCGTATGAACGGCGGACAAGAGGGTACTGCCCGTCAGGTTCTCTTCCTCAATGACATAGGAAAAGCCCTGCTTTTCAAAGGATTTAGCGTTCAAAATCTGATCTCCGCGGCTTGCGGCTGCAGAAAGCGGAATTAAAATATTGGGCTTATGCAGCGCAAGCAGTTCGCAGATTGCGTTCGCTCCGGCGCGCGAAATGACAATATCCGCCAGTGCGAACATATCCTTGAGCTGCTGGCTGACGTATTCAAACTGTATATAGCCGGGCGTCTGTATCAGCGTATTGTCCAGGTTGCCTTTGCCGCAGAGGTGTATGATCTGAAACTCCTGTAAAAGCACCGTAAGCTGTGCTCGAACAGCGTCATTGATGACTTTGGAGCCGGAGCTTCCGCCGATGATTAACAGGACAGGCTTTGCGCTGTTAAAATGGCAGCAGGCACGCGCGTACTCCGGATTCCCGCTTAGGAGCTCCTGGCGGATAGGAGAGCCGGTCAGAACGGCTTTTTCCTTCGGCAGGTACTGTAAGGTTTCGGGGAAATTGCAGCAGACCCTCTTTGCTGCCGGTATGGCAATTTTGTTGGCAAGCCCGGGTGTGATATCGGACTCGTGTATGATAACCGGTATTTTGCAGAATCTTGCGGCCAAAACGACGGGGACAGAGACAAAGCCGCCCTTGGAAAAAACGATATCCGGCTTTAGCCTGCGCAGAAGGCGGATCGACTGCGCAAGCCCTTTTAGTACCTGAAACGGATCCGAAAGATTTTTTAGATCCAGATATCGGCGGAGCTTGCCGGAGGAAATGCCATAATAGGGTATATGCTCGGCTTCTATCAGCTCCTTTTCCATTCCGCGGTAGGAGCCGATATAGCTGATATCGTAGGAGGCTTCCGAAAGACGGGGAAGCAGCGCAATATTTGGGGTGACATGGCCGGCAGTACCGCCGCCGGTTAAGACGATTTTCTTCATATGGAATACCTGTTTCCTTTCTTCCTGATATTTAACTATATTATACTCTTGGCTTAAAATGTCAAGAAAAGACTTGTAAAAACAACAGGATTCATTAAAATATAGCTTAAATAGGTTGTGTGAGAGGAGGTTGGCAAGGAGCCGGAGCACTGCGTAATTTAGGATACGAAGGATAAAGGGAAGGACAGGACACCGGGAGAAAAGGAAGTATGCGCGGGAGATATTTTCGTTATTTGTTTGAAAATGTGGAGGGGAGTCTGTTTCATATTGGCAGTGTGTATGATAAGGAGCATCAGAAAACGACAAATTACATTTATATGGTCGGAAGCTACTATAGAAACACACAGGGGGAAAAGGGACCGGAGGCTTGTACAGAGCATGGAGCGCTTCCGGAGGTTATTGATATTCTGGTGATGGGCGGCTATACGGTAAAGGACGTAAGAAAGCTGATAAGCATTGTGAAAAGCTGTTCGGTCCGGATGGTAATTTTGCCGTATGTTACACCGATTCAGAGACTGGTGCTGACCGAGGAGATGGAGGAGGGAAGCCCGGGAGCGGAGGAGACAGGGCGTTTTTTGAAGGAGCCGTATGTATTTTTGAAAAATGCGGGCATAGGGCAGGTGTATTTTCTATATGGAAACGGAGAAACCATTGACCGCATGCCGGAGGAAATAGAGCCGGGCGTTCATTTTGAACCGGCGGACGGGCAGGTGCAGATGCTGATCCGGGGAATGGAAGGAAACGATATTCCGGTGCTGCGCGCCGGGTATATTGTAGAAAACGGCTGGCTGTTTTACTTTGGTATCTATGGGCTCAATATTTATGTGTACTCGGACTTTACGCGGGATTATTTCAGTCATGCGGAAAATATCAGCAAGACCTCGGAAAATGCGGAGGAGGATTATACCCTGCAGACAAAACGTCTGGTTCGGGAATATCTGAAACGCTTCGGCAACTCTCCGGCAACCACAATTACGATGTTTGAAGGGCCGCTGTATGCGCTGCCCAGCGAAAATGAGAGCTATATGACGGAACGGGAGCTGAAGGATACCAGCCGGTGCAGGCCATGGAAAGGCCGCAGTGAAGATAATGGCTGTGTTTTACGGTGTATGCACGGCAGGGATTACGATGTGATGGAGCGCCACAGAAACCGAAAGGTGCGGGAGCCGAGATTTGGATTATGTTGAAATTCGCTTTTTTGGTAACATGCCGGAAACCCAGGCGTATGTCCTGG
>CANDKL010000276.1 GCA_947385255.1 uncultured Roseburia sp.
GGCATGCCTTTTGATTCAGCTGATTGCGCTTTTTGTGATGTATGAATTGTTTATCAGCGAGGAAGAGGAGAATATCAGTCTGTCCGCCCGTCTGCAGCGCGCGGAATTGGAACAGGAAAAAAGGACGCTGCAGACCGGAAACCTGATACTGGATGCGGTGGTCAGCTCTAAGCTGTGGCTGGCGCAGTCAAAGGGGATTGAGGCGAGTATCCAGGTCGTGTCGCTTGGAAAAGAGATGAAAATAGAAGATCCGGATTTTTGCGCAATTGTAGGGAATCTTCTGGATAATGCCATAGAAGCGTGCGAACGGATGGGAAAGGAAGACGGGAAACGTTTTATTGAGATTTCGCTGCTTGTCAAGGGAAGGGACATGGTGTTTACGATCGGGAACAGTTTTAACGGGGAGCTTAAGCGCATTGGGAACCGGTATATCAGTCTGAAGCGGGGGAGGTTTCACGGAATCGGGCTAAAGCATGTGGATTCTATTGTAGAGAAATATAACGGGCAGATTGTGCGTGAAGTCAAGGGCAGGTTCTTTGAGACCTGCGTGGTGCTTCCGATTTTATAGGAGAGGATTACCATTTGGCCATAGGCACGACAGGTGTTTCAAATGGCACAAATGGTAATTTTTTGCTATTCGTGCCTTTTTAAATACCTTCTATGCCAAAATGAACACAAACGGGAAAAAATGTGTTACTGTAATTGTGTAAGAAAACAAGAGCGCACAAAACAGAATGAATATACTTTATAAAATGAGTTTCTGGAGGAGGTATAGGATATATATGTATCAGATAGGGATTTGTGATGACGGAAAAGCATTCTGCAGCGATATGGAATGCATGATTCTGAATTATATAAACGAAAATAAAATCGAGGCCGATATCAGTGTCTGGTATTCCGGCGAAGAACTATGCAGATCCTTACAAATGGGCGATGGACTGGACATTCTTTTCCTGGATATTGAATTATTAGAGCAAAACGGAATAGAAACGGCGCATTTTATACGAAATAGGCTGGAGGACAGGGAGATGCAGATTATCTATGTTTCCGCAAAAACTTCCTATGCGCAGGAATTGTTTAAAGCGCAGCCGATGGATTTTTTGGTAAAACCGGTTGGGCAGACACAGGTAAATGAAGCCTTAAGCCTGGCCATAAAGCTAATCCGAAAGGATGCGGTAAAATTCACCTTCCAAAAGGACCGGCAGTATTATGAGGTTCCTTTCGGCGAAATCCTGTATTTTGCCAGTGAAGGGCGGGAGATAAAACTGATTACACAAAACGGGGAGAACCGGTTTTATGGGAAGCTTAAGGATCTTGCACGAGAACTGTCCGCGGATTTTCTGCCCATACACCAGTCGTTTATCATAAACAGGAAGTATATTATACACTATAGCTACACCGAGATTACCCTATCGAATGGATGCATCCTGCCAGTCAGCAGGAGTATGCGTAAGGAAGTGCGGAAGAAACTGCTGAGGGAGGATAAATGGCTATGATGGAGACTCTCGTTTGTGCATCGACAAACCTGTTCCGCATTTATATAATACATAAGTTTATCTTGATTTTTCTGGGGGACGCAAGGCCGGACAGGAAAAAAGAAATTCTGGCCGCAGGTGTTTTCTTTTTTACCAATACAGGCTTTTATTTGCTGTTCCACCTTCCATGGATTAATGTTTTGTGTAATTTGCTCGGAATTGGTTCGATGGTAGCCCTGTATACGAAATCATTCCGGACAAACCTGTTTGTGACGAGCAGTATCTATATCGTCAATATGGCATGCGATACCATTACCGTTTTGTTTATCGGCTATAACCAGGGACAAAAAGTAAGCTTGACGCATAATGTAATCACCGTTTTCTTGATATTGATCTGTGAATTGATTTCAGAAAAAATAATCAGCTATCGGAGGAATATAGATACCGTGGAAAGTCTGCTGTTAGTACTGGCCCCGTTTAGCAGCATGGCAGTTCTTCTTTTTATGGTTTATGAAAGAAGACAAGCGGATTATGAGCTTGTCATAATCAGCTTGGGTTTGATGTTCATCAATTTTATCGTATTTTATTTATATAATATGCTGTTAAAAGCGTTTTCCCGAAAATACGAACACGAGCTCTTAAAGCAGTGGGTGCAAATTTATTCAAACCAGCTGCACACCCTGTTAGAAAGCGAAGCCCGGGTGAAAAATTTAAGGCACGATATGAAGCATCACCTGAATGAGCTGAAGCTTTTGGCCGCAAAAAATGATTTGCGTGCGGTACAGGATTATCTGGATGATATGCAGGATTACCTCGAGAACCCGGAGGAAATCGTTTCGTCCGGGAATCTTGAGATTGACAGTATCTTAAATTACATGTTGCAAACAGCAAAACGAGAATTGCGATCTGTCCATTCCAAAATACAGCTCCCGGAAGAAATGGCCCATTCCTTTGACATTACTGTTATTTTAGGGAATTTACTGGAAAATGCGATCGAAGCGGCCAGGCAGACGGAGGAAAAATATTTAAGGGCCGCCATACAATTCACCAAAGGAGTTTTAAAGATTGAGATTGAAAATAGCTTTCATGGGCTGCTGCAAGTCCAGAAAGACAGCAAAAATGGGGCATTGCGCCTTGAAACCTCAAAGGATGATAAAGGGAAGCATGGAATCGGGCTGAACAGTGTAAGGAAAATTGTGGAAAAGTACGACGGTATGATGGATGTCTGTCCTCACGGCAGCCGATTTACGGTGAAATTGATTTTGTATATGGCAGAAGGCAGTGCTAATTTTGACAAAAACATAGCCCAATTTTGACATGACACGGCACAGATGATTTTTTTATGTTAGGATGCGGATAAGAAAGGAGGGGGAGCGCAATGAAGAAAAAAGAGTTATTTCTGAAAAAGGCTGAGAAAGCCCTTGCAGGCATGGCAAGAAAAGCTGCCGGCATGGAAGCGAACACAACATGCCCATTGTGGGGCTATCAGCCGAAAGAGCCGCACGAAGTGAAAAAGCTGCGAAGGTTTTGAGATTATCGGAGCATCTGACGGAAAAGCTTCTGGACGACAAGATAATACCGTCAGATGAAGCAGCAATTGTGAAGTATGGATTGGAAAGCCTCAGCAGCAATGTGCTTGGGTTTGCGGCTATGCTGCTGATTGGCGGGGTATTTGGTTTTTTTGCAGAAAGCTTTGTCTTGTGGATATTGGTTTTCCCATTAAGAAAAAATGCAGGTGGATTTCATGCGAATTCCAGAGGAACATGTTTCCTGATATCCATTGCAATTTTAATGTCAGTGTTTGTGCTGCTGGCATATGTGAAGCTTTCTAAAGCTGTCTGCCTCCTGCTCACAGTCCTTTTTTTGGGGATTATATTTTTCATGGCGCCAGTTGGAAGCCAAAACAAAATTTTGGATGGGCTGGAACAGAAGGTATATAGAAAAAGAACGAGAGCAGTGCTGGCGTTAGAAGGGGCAGTGTTTATGGCTGCATTTACTTTGGGATTGGAAACCTTGAGCTGTCTGATAATGACAGGCTTTGCGATTGTAGGTTTTTCTTTAGTAGCGGGAAAAATAAAACTTAAAAGATTCTCATTCAGGAAAAATTTATGTTAGAAACTTTTTCGTTTGTAATGATTCGGAGGTTTAGCGGGGTACCATACAAAAATTTTATGGTCTTGTGTCATCGGGTCGTCCATTTAATAAGTTTTACAGCGATGGCATTCATACTTTTTATGGAAAAGTATGATAACTACCTTGT
>CANDKL010000277.1 GCA_947385255.1 uncultured Roseburia sp.
GTCGGATTTGTGTCCGAGGTTCTGGTATAGTAAACGCCAATGGATCGATCCGCCGAAGCTTCCAAAATTTCCTTCAGCTTTAATACAATGTCCAAATCAATATCCTTTTCACAAATCCCCTGCTTCGTAACGCCCGGATCGTCACCGCCATGCCCCGCGTCCACTACCACTACTTTATCATAGACCTCATGCGGTGTCAAAAACCGGATATAAAAATAATCCTCATCAAAATCTGTCTCCAGCTCATACACCTGATTCGTTATCAGCTCAATGGTTCCATATTTCTGTGAGCTGCCAAAGGTAATTCTCTTTAGCGGATCGCTTCTTCCTGTCATAGGATATTCATACAGATAATCCTCTCCCGCATAGGGAATCGTAATAGAAACCGTCTGCGTCACATAATCCTCCGTAAGCTCCAAATCATTCCCGGAAACGCCTAACGGCAGCTCCAGCCGAAGCCTCCCATCCTGTACGGCGTTCTCTCCAAGCTGCCGGTTATTGTATTCCAACAGTCCAAGCTCTGTCAGCTCCCGCTTTTTACGCTCCTCCCTTGTCCGCTTTTCCTCTGCCGCAGCGGCCCATTCCTCTGCCGCAGCCCTGATTTGTGGAAAAAAGGGCACTGTAACACACGCCGTCAGAGCGGCCGCCAGAACGACAATGGCTGTTTTTTTTAAAATTTTTTCTTCCAAGCTTCCCCTCCTATCGGTTCTTGGTATATGCCTTAATACACAAATTGCAGGCAAAGGCATCCTCAACACGCTCCCAACGTTTTCCCTCCGCGCTGATATACCCCTGTCCGTCTGTCAGATCCACCTTCTGTGTCATCACATCCGCCGCATACTCAATCGCCATCGGATGAACTGCTTTTGGCGTTTCCAGATAAAGCAAGACCGCATACTGCTCCCCGGGCTCCAGCCAGAGTCTGTCCTCCTCTAAAGCAGCCTCCGCGGATACCGTATAAAAACCAACCTGTTCTGCCTTCCCCTCCGCTATCAGCTGCGCATGCTCCAAGGATCCCGGCCCGGCAAAATCCTTTACCAGGTATGCGCGATACGCCGTATTCTTCCCAGTTGCATAAAATCCCACTGCCGCCAATTGCTCCTCGCCCTCTGCCGTATATACATTCGCTCCGTATACGGATTCCTGGTTAAATCCAATCTGCCCCGCCCAGCCGCACAGATCAGACTGATAAATATGGTCGTAATTATCCGACGCTTCAATTCCCGTGTATACAATATTGTAGCTTCCGATGTTGGCATCGTAATAAGATACGTAAAACACCCCGTCCTCGCCAAATTCATCTCCCCAGCTATTCTGGCAGAGAAACGCGCCGTTTCCCTCGGCGCCAGTCGGAAATTTTTCCTTTGGATAATTGTCGTCCCAGCCAATGATAACTACCTCGTGATTCGGCCGCTGCGTTCCGGTATAGCAGTATGCATGCTCCTTGTGGTTATAAAACACGGAGCCGTCCGATTCCCTGGCCATAGAGCTGTAAAGGGCGGTCTGTACGCCTCCATATCGGAATACCGCCTCCTTGATCCGCTCATAATCCTTTTCCTCGATCATCTGCACCTGCTGTACATGCTTTACCGGAGAAAGCCCCCGATCGGTCTGGCCGTCGCCGAACGGATCGTCCTTTTCATACACCGGTCCCTGCCAGGCGAGCAGATAAGCCAGCGCCATAATATATTCGCCGCCTTCACTCACATCTATGGGGAAGGAATTGCACATCGCCATATGATCCGGCGAAAACTGCAGATTTTCTTCCGGCAGCAGCGCAGATTCCAATGCGCCAAGCGATGCAAAGGCCCAGCAGGTTCCGGTATCCGCCTGATCACGGACAATGCCCGTACGCCCTTTTTCACGCAAATCGTAGCTGGCCGGCAAAACAGAGGCCTCCCCTGACCTGTCCTCTGTCAGCGCCTGATTGTTCTCCATATCCCATACATAACGGCAGCCTACCCCTTCGGCTGCTTCCGCAAGACTGACATAATACTGCCCGTCCCGCCGGATCATCGGAGACGCTGTCTGATGCCGTCTGCCATTGACCGAGATCTCCGGATTGTCCAGCTTCATCACAACCGAATCATTCCTTTTTTCAATGAGAAGCTCCTTTCCCTCGTACAAATGCGCGCTGCAGCGCAGCCCTTCCGGCAGCAGCTCCACCGGAACCATAAGATTCAAATCATGATCCATAAAAATCCGCAGTTCCCGGCTCGTATATTCTCTGCCGTCCATCACAACCGTAATTTCTTTTTCATTTACGGATCCTGCTATCAGCGGATTCCATTCCTCCTGGATTATCCCTGCCCCGCGGTCTGATTTTACCGTCTCAAATTCCCCTTCCAGGCAGCCAAGTCTCAACGCACCTGCCAGGATGACGGCTGCCGCCATCCAAATATAACGCTTTACATGCCCCATATCGTTTCCTCTGTTATTTCTTATCGTTTGTTCCGCCTCGGCGGCTTTGGTCCCAGGAACTGATAAAAATAGGTTTTCAACATTCCGTTGTATATTTTCCGGTTCTTATCCGCCTTGCGCCCGATATACCGCTCCGCATCCTCATATCCGCTGATCAGATACATCGACCAGGAATCCAGTCCGCGATAGGCTTCTCCAATCTCTCCGTACAGCGCAGGAAGCGTCTCCTTTTCCTCCAAACGCTCTCCATAGGGCGGATTTGTCAGAATAAATCCATATTTTTTCGGATGATGCAGATCCTTCACTTCCCTCTGCTGAAAATGAATCAGGCCGTCTACTCCGGCTCGCCTTGCATTCTCCCTGGCTGCTTTTATAATCGCCCCGTCCATATCGTAACCCTGAATATCCACAGCTATATCCAAATTCACCAGCTCCTCTGCCTCTGCAAAGCATTCCTTCCAGAGTCCCTCCCGAAACAGATTGTCCCATGTTTCCGACAGAAAATGCCGCTTCCTGCCAGGCGCTATATGAGCCGCAATCATAGCCGCTTCAATTGGAAATGTACCGCTCCCGCACAATGGATCCACAAGAATCCTGTCCGCCTTCCACGGCGTCAGCAAAATCAGAGCTGCTGCCAGGGTCTCCGTCAGCGGCGCTCTGCTGCTCAGCTGCCGGTAGCCCCGCTTGTGCAGTGATTCTCCCGTAGTATCTAACGTCACCGTCACCTCATCCTTATACAGGAATATACGGACCGGATAAGAAGCACCGTCCTCCGCAAACCAGTCCCTATCATATTCCTGCTTCATCCGCTCTACCATTGCTTTCTTGGCAATCGACTGAATATCGGAGGAGCTGAACAGCCTGCTTTTCACAGACGATGCCTTTGTGACCCAGAATTTACCGTCTGCCGGAATATAGTCCTCCCAGGAAAGCGCCTTTATCCCCTGAAACAGCTCCTCAAACGTAACTGCGCGGAACCTTCCTAGCTTTAAAAGCACCCGTTCTGCCGTCCGCAGAAAGATATTCCCACGGCAAATTGCCTCCACATCGCCCTCAAACGTAATCCTGCCATCCTCTACCTGGATAATTTCATAACCCAAATCATAAATCTCTTTTTTTAAAACCGCCTCCAGCCCAAAATGGCACGGCGCAATCAATTCCAATTTTTTCATCCGTTTCTCCCTGATTCTGCTGCTTTTCCCTTCTATCAACCATTCACTTCTACCATCTTATCTTTTAAAAACAACAGTGTCAATCCCTTTTATGCACCGATGGCTCAAAAGCCGCTTCCCCGGTCGCCTTCCGGTA
>CANDKL010000278.1 GCA_947385255.1 uncultured Roseburia sp.
ACACGATGTTTTTCAAAAGGAAGGGCTTACGGTGGATTTTACCGGAAGAGTCGTAACGGTGGACGGAGAGCGCATCAGCATGTCGCCAAGAGAATACGAGCTTTTGTTTTACCTGGTAAAAAACCGGAATATTGCTCTGGGGCGGCAGAAGCTCATCGAAGAGGTCTGGGGATATGATTATGACGGAGACGACCGTACGCTCGATACGCACATCAAGCTGCTGCGGAGCAGCCTGGGGCCGTACCGGAGGCTTTTGGTGACATTAAGAGGAGTGGGATACCGTTTTGAAGCATGAAAAAATAAGCATTAAATGGAAAATATTTTTATTTCTGCTGGTTTTTATGGCGATTCTGCTGGCGGCGCTGTGGCTGCTTGAAGTGAGTTACCTGGATTCCTTTTACAAATTCGTCCGGAAAAGGACGGCAAAAAGCGTAAAAGAAGAGGTGGTAAGGCTTCTTACGTCAGAGTCGGAGCGGGGCGAGATCGAAGAGCAGCTGGATTTGGCGGCTGCAAGAAATAATCTGGCGATTTATGTGGCGGATACGGATGGAAATGTACGCTACAACGCAGAATATATTGCGACATCCCGTTTGAATACGATCCCAAAGCAGGATTTGGATACGTATTACCGCCTGGCAGAGGAAAACGGCGGAAGCGTGGAGATTCGCTTCCGGGGAAGCCGCCGGGCATTTCATGAGCCGCCGTTTCGGAAAGGGGCGGCGCCAGAGGAGGAGCCGCCGGAGGACAGTCTGCCGCCGGAACAGGGGGATGCGCCGGAGGGCGGTCTGCCGCCCGGGGAGGGAGCTCCGATATTTGTGCAGAATCACGGATTGGATCGCGCAGAAAGCGTGATCGATGTGACGCTTTTGGAAATAGAAGGCGAAGAGATTATTTTTTTACTGAATTGTATGCTGACCCCGGTCGGCGCAACGGCCAGCACGCTGCAAATTGAGCTGGCATTTATCAGCGTCTTGATGCTGCTGTTGTCGGTTTTGTTAGCATTTTTAATCTCCAGGCAGATTTCCAAATCTATGATTCGTGTCAGCAATTCTGCAAAGGAGCTGGCAAAGGGACGGTATGACGTCGTATTTGACGGCAGAGACTATAAGGAGATCGCCACTCTGTCCGATACGCTAAGCTATATGGCCGCAGAGCTTGGGAAGACAGAACGCTTCCGTCAGGAGCTGCTTGCAAATGTATCCCACGATCTGCGGACGCCGCTCACCATGATTACGGCTTATGCAGAAGCCATGCGGGATCTGCCGGGAGAAAACACGCCGGAGAATATTCAGGTTATCATAGAGGAAGCTATGCGTCTTACCAATCTGGTGAATGATATGCTTGATTTATCCAGGCTGCAGGCAGGTGTATTGAAGCTCAGCTGTGAGCAATATAACCTTACCAAAGGCATTTGCGATGTGCTGAAGCGCTACAATAAGCTGGTGGAGCAGGACGGATACCGGATCCGGTTTTTGTATGAGGAAGAAGCCTTTATACAGGCAGATGTGTTTAAAATCGAACAGGTAATTTACAATCTGATCGGCAATGCCGTCCACTATACCGGAGAAGACAAAACCGTTACGGTGCGCCAGAGCTGCTCCAAAGACAAAACCAGGGTGAGGATTTCGGTATCGGACAGCGGAGAGGGTATCGATGAGGAAGAGCTTCCCTATATTTGGGAACGGTATTACAAGGCGGAGAAAGGCCATAAACGCGCCCGGCAGGGAACCGGCCTTGGCCTTGCCATTGTCAGGCATATCCTTGAGCTTCACGGGGCCTCGTATGGCGTAGACAGTAAAAAGAATACCGGCAGCACCTTCTGGTTTGAATTGAAAAATGTGCCGCAGCATTTCACGAAGTGAATATGCCTGGCACATTTTTTGTTATCGTTCTGTAATTGGAATATATTTCTTATGTGTATCTACAAATTTGTATGCCGGACGCATAATCTTACCGCTGTAAGAAAGCTCCTCCAGCCGGTGTGCGCTCCAGCCTGCAATCCTTGCAATGGCAAAGATCGGCGTATAAAGCTCTAACGGCAGGTTCAGCATAGAATAAGCGAAGCCGCTGTAAAAGTCCACATTTGGGCTTACGCCTTTGTAGATTTTGCGCTCCTTGGCAATGACCTTAGGCGCTAATTTCTCAATCAGCGAATAAAGCGCGAATTCCTTCTCCTTGCCCTTTTCCTTGGAAAGGCGTTCCACGAAGGAGTGGAAAATAAGCGCACGCGGATCGGACAGGGAATAAACGGCATGTCCCATACCATAAATCAGTCCCGCGCGGTCAAATGCCTCTTTGTTCAGTAATGCGCGTAAGTACCTTTCAACCTCATCCTCATCGGTCCAGTCGTGAAGCGTTGCCTTCATATCCTCTAACATCTGTACGACCTTGATATTGGCGCCGCCGTGCTTCGGCCCCTTCAGGGAACCAAGCGAGGCTGCAATGACGGAATAGGTATCCGTACCGGAGGAAGACACCAGATGCGTTGTGAACGTAGAGTTATTACCGCCGCCGTGCTCCATATGGAGGATCAGCGCGATATCTAAAAGCTTTGCTTCCAATGCGGAAAATTTGGAATCCGGTCTTAAAATGTGAAGGATGTTCTCCGAAGTAGAATATTCCTGTTTGGGCTGATGGATAAAAAGACTTGCACCGTCGTGATAGTGTTTATATGCCTGATATCCATAAACGGATAAAAGTGGAAAAAGACTGATCAACTGAAGACACTGCCGAAGTACGTTCGGAATGGATATATCGTCTGCTTTTTCGTCGTAGGAATAGAGGGTAAGAACACTTCTGGCTAAGGTGTTCATCATGTCCTTACTGGGAGCCTTCATAATGATATCACGTACAAAGCTGGTAGGCAGGGTCCGGTAATCGCTCAAAAGCGCGGTAAAATCATGCAATTGCCGCTTTGTGGGAAGCTTCCCGAAGAGCAGCAGATAAGTACTTTCTTCAAAGCCGAAATGGCTGTCTTCATCAATTCCTTTTACAAGATCTTTTACATTATAGCCGCGGTAGTATAGGTTGCCGTCAGCGGGAACCTGTTTGCCGTTTTCAAGTTTGGTTGCCGAGACATCGGATATCTGGGTCAGGCCGACAAGTACACCTTTGCCGTTAATATCACGCAGCCCTCGTTTGACGTCATATTCCGTGTATAATGCGGGGTCGATCGTCGCAGTCTCTTCGCAAAGTTTGGAAAGCTGTAGTATTTCAGGCGTTATCTCACTGTATGAATTTGTAAGCATATATGACCTCCCTTCTGTTTATTTTGCTATCATACCATATATTGATGGGTTGAAACAAGAAAAATTTGTAAGGAACTAAAAATTTTAGAGAACGTTTACAAAATGTTCTATGATTTCAGAAGGGGGCGGATGTGATGTATCCGCCAGGCTGTCATGCTCATATACGTTGAATGTTGTCTGCCTGCATTTGAGTTGATTTTCCGATCGGAAAGATTACATTTAAAATAGACCGTATGCGAGATTATTTATGTCCGTAAACTTTTAAAGTCACTTTGCTTTGGGAAGCTTAAATCCTGTGGTAAAACAGAAGAGCCAGCTACATTACCTTGGCCGGGGAAGAAAGCAGCCGGGGAGAGGCTGTGGCGGTGCGGGGGGGGGTTTGGGCGTTTAAATTTTGTTTATTTTTTTTTTAAATTTATTGAGGATAAAAGGAAAATAGGGGCACGGAAGTAGGGCCAAACACAATGAGCCCCCAGGG
>CANDKL010000279.1 GCA_947385255.1 uncultured Roseburia sp.
AGCTTTGACAGAAATGAGGAAAAAACATGGCTTATAATTTAAGTGTTACAGAACGCGCGGAGGAACTGCTTGATAATATTTTACATCACCTGATTTATCAGTTTAAAAACAAACAGGCTGCGAAACATTTACTGGATGAAATAGAACATATATATAACCGTCTTGAGGAAAATCCTCTACAATTTCCCATTTGTAGAGATACATATTTGGCAAAAAGAGGCTATCGAGAGGCTGTTACAAAGCAGATGGATTATGTTATTGTATTTAGTATTAATTTGAATATTGTGAATATAGCTGGAATCTTCCATCAACTGGAAAACTATCAGATGAAATTGTAATAATGCGAAAAGGAGGATAAGAATGGTAAGAGAAGCCGTAAAAGGAGATTTAACAGATAAACGAAAGAATTATCTGTTTGAGATGATAAATGAAAATGACGGGTTGCTTTCCGATGTGTCACTGGATGACGAAACAGACACAATCCTTATCACGACAGTTAATGGAAAAAGATTCATGGTCGCTGTCACTCCTATGACAGAGGATGAATCACCCATAGAGCTGTGGGAAAAGAAGAATCCTCAATGGATGATGATTGTTCTTGGTGTAATATATATGAGAGATTTAGAGGTTTTTTCGGAAGAAGAAACAAATAAATACCTGTCGGAAATTATTGAAAAGGCAAAATAGATACGCTGCTGTTTATTCCGTAAACGGTAGATAGTGCGTATCTATACAAAATTGGAGCGTTCCATTTCGGACAGAATGGCTGGCAGCATCTGCTTTGGGTCAGTGGCTATTTTCGCATCAATCAATTTGTAAAGCAGCATTTGAACCTTGTTAAAATCTATCAGCAATGCGTTCTGTAATTCTTGAGTCGCCTTTTCAGCATTGAAGATTTTTCAAACCATGTCATAGAAGAGGCCGGGAAACTGAATGCTGATATGCAGGCACAGGAAATGCTAAATGAGGCTGACGCATGGGCTATGCTTTTAGAGGACGATGGCGCGGTTGTCTGGGAAGAAATATTTGTGCATTCATACAATAATTAAGCGGAACGCATGCATACCGCAAGCAAAAGCGATATACTATATAGTGAAAGGATGTGATTTGGATGGCAAGGACATCAAATGTATTTGCGCGTGTGGAGCCGGAGATCAAAGAGCAGGCGGAACGAGTGCTTGACCAGCTTGGGATACCGATGTCAAATGCAGTCGGTATGTTTTTAAGGCAGGTTGTGCTTCAGCAGGGCATCCCGTTTGAGATGAAGCTGCCGAAGAAGGCGCCCCTTGCATACGGTTCCCTTACAAAAGAACATTGATGAAATGCCGATGCGGTTCCGGCTGTATGAGGAAGAACCGTGGCACAGCGAAGGGCTCCGTTTTTTCCCTGTTGATAATGACCTTGTGTTTTATCTGCTCAATGAAATCAAAAACACAGTGAGCATTGTCCGTATCATGTACGGTGGCAGGGATATCTGCAGACAGCTTAGTGGGGCAAACTTTGAATGCTGAATTTTAACGGAGGGCATCTGTCAGAAATGATGGATGCTTTTCTTATGCTATAAATTAAAAAATGAAATAAAACAGGGCATGGACAGACGGATGGGCAGCGCCTACAGCTTTTTGTGTCATCTAAGCTTTTCCAGCAATACCTTGTATTCAGAAATCAATGCCTTGAATTCAGGATGGTTTTGAAGAAAAGCATAGCCGGAGCCGCCGCTTTCCATTTCGGACAGAATGGCCGGCAGCATCTGCTTTGGATCAGAGGCTTTGGCAATACGGTAAAACAGCGGGGAATGGCCCATATCCCACGGCGTACACAGGGCCGCAAGCATTTGCCGTAAAAGGCAAATACAGGAGGAGGCATTCTTTTTGGCGCCCGCAATTTGTAAGGGGGCGACGAAGGAGGAATATTCCCACAGGTCAAAAAGAATAGCCATTTGACTGGTTTTATCTGCGATTTTTTCTGCGGTCTCCATTCGGTCGGCGGCTATTTCCGCATCAATCAATTTGTAAAGCAGCATTTGCACCTTGTTCAGCGCTATCAGCAATGCGTTCTGTAATTCTTGAATCGCCTGTTCGGTTTTCCCCTGACCCAGATAGAGATTTATTTGCAGCATCCGTTTATCGGTCATGCTGCTGACGGCATCCTCTTGATCGGCCATGACGTTTAAAATTTCCTGCGCTTTTTCATAATCGCCGTTACGGATGTATCTGCTTGCCCTCATAAAATTTGCGCTGTTGCTGATTTTGCTGTCAGGACTTTCTGCGAGCCGGCGGTACCATCTGGCGAGCACGGCGTGATAGGGCTTAAGTTCTTCCTCCGGCAATCCAGACAGGTTCAGCAGGCCGTCAAGCTGAAAGGTAAGGTAGTACAATAAGGGTTCATGATGCGGGTATTCATGGATTTTTTGTTCGGCTGCCTGAAGGCCGGAGGCAATGCCTTTTGTCTGGACAATTTCCTGAATTTCCCTGCAGATAAAATCAATTTCCTGTGGTGACAGATCCGCACGAAAACAGAGCAGAGTATTTAAATCCGTTTTCAGTAAACGGGCTAACGGCGCCAGAAGGGAGATATCCGGGGTTGTAGAGCCTGTTTCCCATTTACTGACAGCCGGGATGGATACATTGAGATATTCGGCTACCTGCTCCTGGGTAAGCCCTAATTCCTTCCGTCTTTTCTGAATGATCAAATTCATCGACACAATATCATCTCCTTAAATGAAATAAAACAATCGCTTTTTTATTTTGATTATATCACCGGATGGGGGATGATAACAATTGAACGGTTGTTAACTTTCGGGAGATTTTTTTGAATATAGGTTAATTTGCTTGCGTAATTCCCCCAAACTACGTATAATATGGTAGATAAAAGAACAAAATTCATTCTGCAAACCGGAGGAAGGACATAGCAATGGATCAAAGTAAAATTCGGAATTTCTGTATCATCGCTCACATTGACCACGGCAAGTCAACGTTAGCGGATCGCATCATAGAGCATACGGGGCTGTTAACCAGCCGCGAAATGCAGGCACAGGTACTCGACAATATGGACTTGGAGCGGGAACGCGGCATTACAATCAAATCCCAGGCAGTCCGCATTATATATAAGGCAAAGGACGGGGAGGAGTATATTTTTAACCTGATTGACACGCCCGGGCATGTGGATTTTAATTACGAGGTTTCCAGAAGCCTTGCCGCCTGTGACGGTGCGATTCTGGTTGTGGACGCGGCGCAGGGCGTGGAGGCGCAGACGCTGGCGAATGTGTACCTGGCGCTGGATCATGACCTTGATATTATGCCCGTCATCAACAAAATCGACCTTCCGAGCGCACAGCCGGAGGCGGTCATTGAGGAAATCGAAAATGTCATCGGCATCGAAGCAGAGGATGCGCCTTTGATTTCCGCAAAAACCGGCTTAAACGTCGATCAGGTATTGGAGCAGATTATTACCAAAATCCCTTCGCCGAAGGGCGATGCGGCTGCGCCTTTGCAGGCATTGATTTTTGACGCGGTTTACGATTCCTATAAGGGCGTTATTGTGTTCTGCCGCATTATGGAGGGCACGGTAAGGCCCGGTGACCGCATCCGCATGATGGCGACAAAGGCGGAGGACGATGTGGTGGAGGTTGGCTATTTCGGCGCTGGACAGCTGATTCCGTGCGGAGAGCTTTCGGCGGGCATGGTT
>CANDKL010000280.1 GCA_947385255.1 uncultured Roseburia sp.
AGGGACAACATCATATATCGGGTAAATACAACTGCTGTATGTGCTGTCATCGCATCATAGGAGATGGATCTGCATTCTTTGCTTAAATGCAGGTAACTTTTACATACTTTGAAAAAGACTTCAATATCCCATCTTTTTCCATAAATGCGGATGATTTCATTCTCATCCAATTCGGTATTGGTTGAAATGATGCACAGATATTCTTTACGTTTGTTTCTATTCCGGACATAGACCACTTTGGCTGGAATGGTTTTTCCATTTTTCACCACATCAACCATGACAGATAAAAGATATTTGGAACGTCCTCTGCGTTTTTTGTTTTTGCGGTAGATGGACGTTAACGGCATATCCTCACCCTTATAACGAAAAAACATTTTTGGTGTTTTCTTAACCATGGAGATGACACCATATCCGATTTCTTTCACGGCATGGATGGTGCTTGGTGAGGAAAACCAGCTGTCAAAAAGGACATATTTTGCCGGGATACCAGCACTTTTAGCCAGTTTTAGCAATTCAAGCATTGCAGAAGTCCCTTTTTGCATAGACATCTGACGCCGTTTATATCCAACTGTCCTTTTATCCAGGTCAGCTGCTTCATTGATCCGGTTCTTCTTGTTTTCAGATGAAAGAAGCACACTGTTGACTGGAAGGAAAGTACTTCCGTCTGACCAGCCCAATGTAAGCATCCGGAAACCAAATTTATAAGCATGTTTTGCATGGTCAAATACTTTTGCAAGAAGCTCTACTTTCTTGGAGCGGTTCCGTCCAAACATGGAATCATCAATGACCAGAACATTGGCACGGTCTTCAGAATCCAACGGTATGACCGCATCCTTAATAATTCGTCCTGAAAGGATGGTTGTGAAACGGATCCAGTTAATTTGGGTCATTTTCATAAACCGATAGAGAGTATCCTTTGCAAACGCTGGCATATTTTTTCCGGAAAGAAAATTCATGTACATACTTCTGTTAGAAAAGATCAGCAGAAACAGGTACTGGAATATTTCTACAGCAGGAAAGCCTTTTCTTTTATAAGCATTAGCAGCTTTTAATGCCGACGAAACATGGAATCTGGTAAAAAATCTTCGAATAGTTTTCGAAATCTGGTTATCATTTTGAGTGTCTTGTGTTATACTTTTATTCATAGCATGAGTCCTCCGGTTTTTAATTGTTTCTGACAACTCAATTATACCAAACCAGATGGTATTCATGCTATTTTAATGCCAGTTATTATTGAATTTTCAAGGTGCATGCGTACTTATTCAAGTGCGAAGTTTGAGATAATTATAATAAAAACAAAAAAACAGATAGATCTTCTTATTTTTTTGCGTAGTAACAGATGTAGCTACAAAAAAACCTGCGCGCGGGTTTGGAAGAGAGGATGATTTATGAGGATTGGAAAACACAATTTTATTAAGCAGATGAAGCTTCACAATGAAAAGGCGCTTATGTATGTCATAGATGCATACGGAGGCCTTCTGATGGCGGTGATCCGCAGGCATTTGTTTGCGGTACCCGAGCAGCAGGGGGAGTGCTTTGACGATGTGCTGCTAAAGATTTGGGAGCATATATCGGATTTCGATGAGAGCAGAAATTCGTTTAAAAACTGGGCGGCGGCGATTGCAAAATACCGGGCGATTGATTATCTGCGGCAGTATCGGAAGGAGCCGGTTACGGTGGACATTGAAGATACGGTAATTGCGAGAGAGGATCGGATGCTGGCCGGTGTGATTGAGAAAGAGATTTCAAAGGAAACCGAACAGATGCTTTCCTGTTTAAAGCCGGCGGATCGCGAGCTGTTTTGGCGGCTGTATGTGGAGGAGCAGGAGATGGAGCAGGTGACGCGGGAGACAGGTCTGAAAAAGGAAGTGATTTATAACCGTCTTTCGAGAGGCAGGCAGAAAATCCGTAAGGAATATAAGATAGAAAGAGGTGCTTAATAGATGAAGAAAAATGTGTATGGATTGCTGAATGAAATGGAGATGGATTTTAGTGAATATGAAGATCTGGAATTGTCCCAGGCAGAAAAAGAAGCACACAAACGCAGGATTTTACGGGAGGTAAACAGGATGAGCGCAGCAAAAAGGACTGGAAAATGGAAAATAGCGGCAGGTATGGCAGCGGCATGCGCCGTTACGGTTACAGCGATAGGAGCCGCCAATACCACTTTTGCGGAAAATATGTTCAGCAGCGTGTTTGGAAACCTGATTGGCAACGCGAAGGGCGAGAAGTACGAAGAGGAGGATATTGAGCGGTTTACCAAAATCGGGGAAAAATCGGTGGATGTACAAAAGGAGGTGGAAAAACAGCAGGACGCGGAGGCATATGCAACAGAAGCGGAATGCAATGGTGTGACGATTTCCGTGTCGGATATCTACTGCGACGGCTATGTGCTGTATTATACGGCCTCCTTGAAGACGGAGAACGAGGGTCTGGGGCAGGCGGACGGAATTCTTACTCAGTTTAAGGATGGCGGATCGGAGGAGCTTAAAATAGAAGGCATGGATACGACAGGATATTTCAGCAGGCCGTTTGAAAAGTCAGAGGACGGGACATTTGTATCCGCAAACGATATCGATCTGATGACAGATTTCGAGGCAGAGGACTTTGCGCCGGGAGTAGAGAAGACCATTATTGTGGACTGGACAGTAAGCAGGCTGGAGGGAAACCTCTGGAACAGCTGGGATGCTCAGGGAGAATATGCGGTAACAGGAGAGGTAGAAGGAGAATGGCATCTGCGTTTCCCGGTTACGGTAGATGATTCCGGAAATGAAACATTTGCTGTCAACAGGGAAGAGAACGGAATTGAGGTAGTGGACGCCGTACGTACAAAGGCCGGACTTGTGGTACATGTCAAGCTGCCGGATTTCAGGAAGGATCCGTACAACGATCCGTATAACGATCCGGATATGGCAATCAAGGATGCACAGGGGAACTGTTTACAGTGGATGTCGCAGAAATGGGATGAGCATGACGACGGTACGACAGACTGCTGGATTATGGTGCTTTATGACGGAGAGCCGGAGCTGTCGTTTGAGGTGAGTGCGAAGGATGAAGCGCTTACCCGGATTGCGGATATTCCGTTTCAGATTCCGCAGTAGAACCTCATTGAATTTCCAAGCCTTTTTTCTTATAATAGTAAGAAAAGGCGGTTAACGCCCGAACGATAGGGAGTGCTTTGGATGAAACGCAGGCGGATAGTTACTGCGGCAGCGGTTCTGCTTGCTGCCGGTTATTGGATATGCTGTGCTATGGTAAAAAGCGGGTACATACTGCCCCGCACTGCAATCAACGGAATTAAGGTCGGCGGGATGGCGGCGGAGGAAGCAGAGGATGTGCTGGCGCATGCTGCAGAGGAGCGCGTCAGCAGTACAGGAATGGATGTTCTCTTTGCAGGCGGGCATTATAAGATCCAGCTTCAGGAAGCTCTGGAGCTGGATTATGCACCTGCTTTGGAGGAAATTTCCAAAATGAGCCAAGGAGCGTTTTGGACAAGAGGATTTTTTCTGCTGAAAGCGGTTTTGTTTGGAAATAACCGCAGCGTTCCTGTCCGAATCGCAAATCCGGATGCGCTTCATGAGGCAATTGCAGAAAGCGGGCTTCTGCAGGCCGGGACGGTGGAGCAGACCTCCTGTAAAAAAAGCGGCGGCAGGCTGCTGTTTAAAATGGGAAAAACCGGA
>CANDKL010000281.1 GCA_947385255.1 uncultured Roseburia sp.
AAGCTCGATCCACAACGCAGGCCTTCCGTGGGAGCTTGGCCTTGCGGAGACGCACCAGACGCTGATTTTAAACGGGCTGCGCAACAAGGTGCGGATCGAAACGGACGGAAAGCTCATGAGCGGGCGTGACGTGGCGATTGCAGCGCTGCTTGGCGCGGAGGAATTCGGCTTTGCGACAGCGCCGCTTGTCACACTGGGCTGTGTGATGATGCGTGTCTGCAACCTGGACACCTGCCCGGCGGGCATTGCAACCCAAAACCCTGAGCTTCGGAAGCGCTTCTCGGGAAAACCGGAATACGTGGAAAATTTCATGCGTTTTATTGCCCGGGATCTGCGGGAATACATGGCAAAGCTGGGATGCCGCACCATCGACGAAATGGTAGGGCGCAGCGATCTGTTAAAGGTTCGAGAGGACGTCTCCGGTCGTGAAAAGGAAATTGATTTAAGCAGGATTTTAAACAATCCGTTTGCAGGGCCAAAGGAGAAGGTGACCTTTAATCCGAAGAATGTCTATGATTTTGAGCTGGAAAAGACAAAGGATATCACAATTTTGCAGAAAAAGCTGAAAAGCGCGTTAGAAAGCGGACAGAAAAAGAGCTTACAGGTCGAGGTGGGCAATACCGATCGGGCGTTCGGTACAATTTTCGGCTCGGAAATCACGAAACGCTATGAGAACGGACTAAATGAGGATACCTTTATCATCAAATGCACCGGCGCCGGCGGGCAGAGCTTCGGCGCGTTTATTCCAAAGGGCTTGACGTTAGAGCTTATCGGCGATTCCAACGACTACTTCGGAAAGGGCTTATCCGGCGGAAAGCTGATTGTTTACGCGCCGGCGGGCGTTACCTACCGGAGGGATGAAAATATCATCATTGGAAATGTTGCGCTGTACGGCGCAACCAGCGGCAAAGCATTTATAAACGGCGTAGCGGGAGAGCGCTTTTGTGTCCGCAATTCCGGTGCAACGGCGGTCGTAGAGGGCGTCGGCGATCACGGCTGCGAATACATGACCGGCGGACGGGTCGTCATCCTTGGGAAAACCGGGAAAAACTTTGCGGCGGGCATGAGCGGCGGAATTGCTTATGTACTGGATGAGGATAACGATTTGTACACCCGGATCAACAAGGAGATGGTATGCTCCGAAGAGATTTCCAATAAATACGATGTAATGGAGCTGAAAGAGATGATCAAGGAGCATGTCGCTTTTACAAATTCAGAAAAAGGCAAGGAAATTCTGGATCATTTTAGCGAATACCTGCCTAGGTTTAAAAAGATTATGCCATACGACTACAAGCGTATGATGATGGCAATTGTCCAGATGGAGGAGAAGGGCTTATCCTCCGAGCAGGCACAGATAGAAGCATTTTATGCGGTGACAAGGGATTAAGGAGGGGATGCACAATGGGAAAACCAACAGGATTTATGGATTATGACAGAAAGACGGCGAAGGCAGTCCCGCCGAAGGAGCGCATCAAGCACTTCCGTGAATTCCACGTACCGCTTTCAAAGGAGCAGCAGAGGCTGCAGGGCGCGCGCTGTATGAACTGCGGCGTCCCGTTCTGTCAGGCGGGTATGGAGCTGATGGGCATGACGAGCGGCTGCCCGCTACACAATCTGGTGCCGGAATGGAACGATCTGATTTACACCGGGAACTGGGAGGAAGCCTATAACCGTCTGAAAAAGACGAATAATTTTCCGGAGTTTACTTCCAGAGTGTGTCCGGCGCTCTGTGAGGCGGCCTGCACCTGCGGCCATTACGGGGACGCGGTTTCCGTAAAGGAGAACGAACACGGTATCATTGAATATGCGTATGAAAAGGGCTATGCAAAGGCCAAACCGCCCCGGGTACGCACCGGAAAAAGCATTGCTGTGATTGGCAGCGGTCCGGCCGGGCTTGCGGCGGCAGACCAGCTCAATAAGCGCGGGCACAGCGTAACCGTTTATGAGCGCGACGACCGGCCGGGAGGCCTTTTGATGTACGGCATCCCGAATATGAAGCTGGAAAAATCCGTAATTGATCGGAAAATTCAAATTATGAAGGAAGAGGGCATCACATTTCTGACCGGAGTCAATGTCGGAAAGGATGTAAAGGCGGCAAAGCTTCTAAAGGAATACGACGCCGTCCTGCTGGCCTGCGGCGCCAAAAATCCAAGGGATATCGGCGCGCCCGGCAGGGATGCAAAGGGCATTTACTTTGCGGTGGATTTTCTGTCGTCTACGACAAAAAGCCTGTTAAATTCCGATTTAAAGGATCAGCAGTTTATTTCGGCGAAGGGCAAACGGGTTGTCATCATCGGCGGCGGAGACACCGGAAACGACTGTGTGGGAACGGCAATCCGCCACGGAGCGGCAAGCGTGGTACAGCTGGAAATGATGCCGAAGGCGCCGGATTGCCGCACGGAGAAAAACCCCTGGCCGCAGTGGCCAAGGGTCGCAAAGACGGATTACGGCCAGGAGGAGGCCGTTGCCGTATTCGGGCACGATCCGCGCATTTACCAGACAACCGTGAAGGAGTTTATAAAGGATAAGAACGGAAATGTGTGCGCGGTAAAGACCGTCAAATTAGAAAGCAAAAAGGATGAAAAAACCGGGCGTATGGGAATGGCTGAGGTACCGGGGACGGAGGGGAAATTAGACGCCGATCTGGTGCTCATTGCCGCTGGCTTTCTGGGCGCAGAGCCCTATGTGGCAGACGCGTTTTCGGTTGCCTTAAACGAAAGGACGAATGTGAAAACGGAGGCCGGGGCATACCATACAAACGTAAAAAAGGTTTTTACGGCAGGAGATATGCACCGTGGGCAGTCGTTAGTGGTATGGGCCATCCGGGAAGGACGGGAGGCCGCAAGAGAGGTGGATGAGAGCCTGCTCGGGTATTCCGGACTGTCGGTACAATAGCATACTGCAGCAGATGTAACTTACGAAGGAGGACGGCATAAACTAAAAGAAAAGGTATTTTTTGCCATGGATCAGGTTCGGAAAAAGCTAAGGGCGGATTATGCGCATGAAAAAGGGATTACCGGCCGGGGCGTTACGGTTGCCGTTATGGATACCGGAATTGTTCCGCATCCGGATTTCGGCAGCCGTATTTTAGATTTTATGGATTTTACGCAGGGCAGGACGCGGGCGTATGACGATAACGGCCACGGAACACATGTATCCGGCATTATTGCGGGCAGCGGAAGGATGAGCAGGGGACTTTATACCGGGATTGCGCCGGAATGCGGCCTATTTGTTACAAAGGTACTGGATCGAAAGGGAAACGGAAATACGGCGCAGGTCCTAAAGGCCATTGATTTTGTGATAGAGCATCAGAGGAAATACAACATCCGAATTTTGAATATTTCGGTCGGCATGCTGCCAACCGCCGACCGGGAAGAAAAGGAGCATCTGACTGCCGCGGTGGAAAAGGCCTGGAGCCGCGGAATTGTGGTCATTGCGGCAGCCGGCAACAACGGTCCGGGAAAAAACAGCGTCACCGTCCCCGGACAATGCAGAAGCATCATTACCGTAGGAAGCATTGACGATTATGCCCGGGCCGGCAGAGGCTTAAAAAACGGCTACAGCGGCAGAGGACCAACCGACGGCTGCGTGGTAAAGCCGGAAATTTTAGCCCCGGGGCACCTCTATCAAAAGCTGCTCCTTCCGCGGAAACGGCTACGAATACAAAAG
>CANDKL010000282.1 GCA_947385255.1 uncultured Roseburia sp.
TTCCCCGCCCATCCAGCGGAAAAACCGGTATGCAAAGGTCTTTTCGTACTCACTTTGTTTTCTGATACGGCTCATTTCCATCCTCCTCTTCCTGCTCCTGCTGGATTGCATGGATTTTCTTTAACGTGACAAAAAACAGGATACTCGTAACGCCTGCGCCGACCGCCGCCTCTGTAATCGCCAGATCCGGCGATTCCAAAAGAACCCAGATAATTGACATAATCAGACTGTAGGACATAAAAATCAAAATTGAGTTTAAAAGATTTTTCGAAAAGCTGACCGAAACTGCGCAGACCACCAGAAATGCCAGCAGGATGATATTAAATACTGTCATCGGCTCCGCCTCCTTTTTCCGCCTGCTTTTTTTTCTTCCTTTTCCCGATAATCAGGATCCGGCAGTGATCCAAAATCCGCTTATCCGTAGACATCTGCAGGCTGGCAATCACATGGGAGGAAACGGGGGAGGCGCACCACAGAAAAACCACCACGAGCGCCAGCTTTGCCGTCGTTGCGTTCAAGCCGTTTGCAATCATAAGCCCCACCAGGCAGAGCCCGATTCCAAGGGTATCCCCGGTCGCCGCAATCTGCATCCGGTTCAGCACATACTTAAACCGGTACACGCCGAAAATTTCCAAAAAGAAGATAGACATTCCCATTATCAGAAAGCCTACCACCAGAAAAAAACGAATCCACTCAATAATCTCCATATTTTTCCTCCCCCTTATTCTTCCACTCCAAATATACGCCCATATATACCTTGGTCAGTATAATCACGGCCAGAAAGCTAATCATGGCATAAATCAGGCAGATATCCACCAGATACCCCTCCTGTACCATCACGGCCAGTATGGCAATCGCCACCATTACCATGGTTCCCATCATATTAATCGCTACAATCCGGTCCGCCATCCGGGGTCCTACCACCGCCCGGATCAGGCAGGAAAAAAATAAAACCGCCAGTATTACCAAAAGCGTCATAAACAGGATATGATACGCCTGCTCTAACGCTGCAATTCCGCTATTCATGCCGACTCCTCCGTTTCTGCCTGTACGCCTCATCCATCGCTTCCATCCTGCGCAGCATATGAACAAATACGCTCTCGTCAATTCCCTCTACAAGCTCAACATCCAGCGCGTGCACCACCAGCTCGCTTCCCTCAAGCTTAATCGTAATCGTACCCGGCGTCAGGGTGATGGAATTGGCCAGCACTACCTTGGCGATGTCTGTTTTTAAATCCGTTTTGAATTTCACAATCACTGGATCCACTTCATTCTGGAAGCTGGTCGCCAGACGGATCGCACTCACATTCGCCTTAATGATTTCCCAGATCAGAATCAGGATATAGGCCAGGATGTAAGGCAGCTTGCGGAACAGAAGAATATCCTTTTCGATGGAATAGTCTAAAAACCTGCAGACGAATCCATACATCACGCCTGCAATTACAATTCCAAACGCCGCGATTTCCCACGTCAGCTGTCCGTTTAAGATGATCCATAAGAATAAAAATAAGATATACATCTCTACTCACACTCCCTAAGTAATTTACACCCGGCGGATGGGAAAATCAAGTGGTATATTTTATTTTTTGCAGATTATTAGCCTTGGGGGGTACTTTTCAGGGGGTGGGGGAAAGGGTTTATCCAAAAGTCACGCCCGGAGCCAAAGGCGGCTTTACCCCTCTTGTTTTTTGCGGAGGGTTCAAGTAGCCCTCCAGATATCATACCCCAGCCGCAACGGCGACCAAAAAAGCAATAATAACTTCCATCAGAACACCTCCTCCCGTTGCCGGGTTTGGATTGGACAACATAGATATTATAACATGCCATCTGATATGCTACTATATCTGGTTTCATACTTAATCCAGATCGGTATACTCATTGTCGCCCTTGCGAATTTGATTTATCAGGTTTACAAGGGAAAAAAGAAATAGCCGCCACTACTGTCAATAGCGACGGCTTACCTCATAAGAGGTTTTAGCTTAGTTGTTTGAGGGGTAGAGCCGCTTCTATGGCTTTCCCTTTTTCTATGCTTAATATAGCACATTTGGCAGCAGGATTCAAAAGCCAAACACACATTTACGTTTGCTTGCGATTGCTTGCATTTGCCGACAGCATCGGATATAATAAAGAAAAAAGGAGTGTGATACACATGGCAAATACGTCCGCCGTTTACGCACGCATTGATACAAACCTAAAAGAGAATGCCGAAGGCATCCTTGCGCAGCTCGGCATTTCCCCGTCCAGTGCAATCCAGATGCTCTACAGCCAAATCGTCCTCACAAAGGGACTGCCTCTTAATCTGCATCTTCCACGCACAAAACCGGCAGCCATCGGCGGCATGAGTCGTGCCGAGCTGGATGCCGAACTGACAAAAGGCGTGGAATCCTTAAAATCCGGCAGAATCTATACGGCAGATGAGGTCGATGCTGAACTTGCACGGGAGTTCGGGATATGAGCGATTTCTATTCTGTTTCCTATTCCCCGGAGGCAATGGATGATTTAAAAGAAATCTACTCCTACATTGCTTTCACCCTTCTGATTCCCGAAACTGCCAAAAAACAGATTGACCGCATCCGGAAAGAAGTCCGTTCCCTGGACTTCATGCCCTCGCGGTATTCCCTTGTGGATTGGGAACCGTGGAAAAGTATGCGAATGCACAAAGTCCCCATAGACAACTTTGTTGTTTACTACGCTGTTGACGATGACAGCCGCACTGTTACCGTGATCCGTATTTTTTATGGCGGACGGAATGTGGCAAATATCGTAAACAAAGAAAATGAATAGCATGAAAAAAGGAACCGTTTCCCCGACTGTTCCTTTTCTCATGCTAAAAATAATCAAAGTCCGCTTTGATAAGTATCTCCGCAATACAGCACGCTCCAGGCCACGCCTTTCTCCTCTCTGGCTAAAATCAGATACCGCCACGTCTCTCCGTCCAAATATTCGCACAAAAACAACGAATCCGCATCATATCCGTCGGCCACGCCCTTATCCTCATCCTCATAAATCGCCGTCATTCTGGAATCCGCGCAGGCATACAGCGGTGAATCCAGCATAAGAGTCTCCTTTACATACTGCTCCGCCGCCTGAAATGCCTCTTTGATTTCTTCCCTGTCAAACCGTTCCATATACCTGTTGTCCCCGACGCCAAATGCATAATTATTTGCGTTTGGCTCAATGGCCAGCACATAACCGTCGGCCGTACCGCTTTCTCCCCGCTCCCGGCTGATACGGACCTCCCATATTTCCCGGTGCACATCCCGTTAAAAGCACCATCTTTGCCTCTACTCATCCTCCCGGATCCGTTCGCGATCCTCCACCTCCTTATCCGAAGACGCCACAAACTGCTCCTCGTCTGTCAGCGACCCGTCCTCCAGCGCCGCATACTGCTCATCCTGATCCAGTACCTTCACCTTCCGCTTTTGCGCCGTAAGCTCTGTTCCCAGAATCGTCGCCTGCTCCTCCACTACCAGCACGTAGCTCGACCCGCCGTCTGAATGCAGCGCGTCCACGGGAATACAGCATCCGTACTTTCCTGTCGTCTTCTGAATCTCAAGTGAGCCAAGCTCCCCGATTTCCACCTGCGCGTCCTCAATCCGTCCCGTAATCTGGCAGCTTCCGTCCTCTAATTCTCCGACCGCATCGATCACAA
>CANDKL010000283.1 GCA_947385255.1 uncultured Roseburia sp.
CGGAGAATTCGTAGAGGAACGGGAGCCCTTAGAGGTTGGCGCCGACTTAATTGTCGGCTCTTTAATCAAAAATCCGGGCGGCGGCTTAGCCCCGATCGGCGGCTACATTGCCGGTAAAAAGGAATGCGTGGAAAACGCGGCCTTCCGGCTCACCTCACCGGGCTTAGGCAAGGAGGTGGGCGCTTCCCTTGGCGTCATACAGTCCTTTTATCAGGGATTGTTCCTTTCGCCTACCGTAGTGTGCGGCGCTTTAAAGGGGGCCGTTTTTGCGGCGAATCTTTATGAGGCGCTGGGCTTTGACGTACTTCCGAACGGCAGCGAAAGCCGGCACGATATTATCCAGTCCATTACCTTTCACGCACCGGAGGCCATGCTTGCATTCTGCAGGGGCATCCAGGCGGCGGCGCCGGTGGATTCCTATGTGGCGCCGGAGCCGTGGCCGATGCCTGGATATGACAGTGACGTCATTATGGCGGCCGGCGCTTTTGTGCAGGGCTCTTCGATTGAGCTGAGCGCCGACGGCCCGGTTAAGCCGCCGTATTCCGTTTATTTTCAGGGCGGATTGACCTGGCAGCATGCCAAATTTGGAATTTTAATGTCACTGCAAAAACTTTATGAGCAAAATCTTGTGAATAAGAATCTAATGTGGTAGAATAATTTTGGAATTTACATTCTATTCCAACAGGCAGAGAGTAGAAAGGACATTCCATGAACCAACATTTAACGGTAAAAGAATTACCGGAATCCGAGAAACCCTATGAAAAATGCCTGCGTTTTGGGGCAGAATACCTTTCAGATGCAGAGCTTTTGGCTGTTATTATCCGCACTGGGACTGCGGGCCGAAAATCCGTCGACGTTGCGCAGGATTTGTTAAGCCGCGATGAAAAGAGCCTTTTAAACCTTTATCGTTTAAGCATCCGGGAGCTAAAGACCATTCCTGGAATCGGTATGGTCAAGGCGATTCAGCTCAAATGCTTAGCAGAGATTACCAAACGAATGACAAAAGCGACCCGAATCCGCGAGATATCCTTAAGCAGCGCTTCCTCCGTCGCAGCCTATTACATGGAAGAGCTGCGGCACGAGGACAGGGAAAAGCTGATTTTAAGCATGTTTGACGCACAATGCGTCCTGCTTGGGGATGAAGTGATATCGGTCGGGACGGTGAATGCGTCTTTGGTATCGCCAAGGGAGGTGTTTTTGCGGGCGCTTATGAAGCAGGCCGTCCACATCATCCTGCTCCACAACCATCCCAGCGGCGTGCCGCTGCCCAGCACCCAGGACAAGCTTGTCACCAGGCGCATCCAGGAGGGCGGAGAGCTATTAGGGATTCATCTGTCGGATCATATCATCATAGGTGATAACCAATATTTCAGCTTTAAAGAGGAACATCTGCTGCATTAGCCACAGGCAGATTGAAGGGAGAACCACATGAACAACAATATTTATTGCATTGACTTGGGAACCTGTAATATCAAAGTGTTCTGCAAATCAACCGGCAAAATATTAAATGAGAAAAATACGATTGCCATTGTAAACAAGAACCAGATGTATGCTTATGGGGATGTAGCATATGCGATGTATGAAAAAGCACCGGAATCGATCCATGTCACGTTTCCAATTGTAAACGGCGTCATTGCTGATTTTAACAATGTACAGACGATGATTTTTGCTTTTTTGGAGGCGCGGGCCAAGGGCAAGGTCCATGGCGCGGAATACATTGTAGCAGTACCCACGGATATTACAGAGGTAGAGAAAAAGGCTTTCTTTGATCTGTTTTACAAAAGCAAGGTAAAACCCAAAAGCGTCCTGCTGTGCGAAAAGCCGATTGCAGACGCCGCAGGCCTTGGCTTAGACGTCAATGAGCCTACCGGCGTAATGGTAGTGGATATCGGCGCAGATACGACGGAGATCTCCGTCATTTCCTTAGGCGGATTGGTTTTAAGCGATCTTCTGCATTTTGGCGGCAACCGCTTAGACGAGTCCATCATCAGCCACATCAAGCGTACCTATAATCTGGTCATTGGGCAGAAGACGGCAAAGTCGTTAAAGGAAACCTTAGGCTCCGGCCTGCCGGGCAGGGAAGAGAGCATGATTATCGTAGGAAGAGATCTGGTCAGCGGACTTCCGATTGAGCTGGAAATCAGCGCGCAGACTGTGTACGAGGCAATCAAGGACAATTTGAGCTCTATCTGCAATTCCATTAAGATGATTTTGGAAAAGACTCCGCCGGAGGTGGCAAGGGATATCATCCATGCCGGAATTTATATTACCGGGGGCGGCTCCTTGATCCAGGGCTTAGACGAGCTGTTTACCCAGATTACAAATATCCGCGTCAACACCTGCGAAAGCCCGGAGGAAACCGTGGTACGCGGCCTGATAAAAATTATTTCCGATGACAAATACAAGCGTTTGACCTTTAATATGAAGACAAGACTTTTAAAATAATCGAGGTATTTTATGAAACGGAAATCAAAGTTTACATTTCCATCCAAGTTTTTACTGCTGCTTCTGACAGTTCTGTGCCTGGTGTGTATCTATATCAGCTACGCGTTCAACCTTTCCGGCGGCCCGTTAAACACCATAGCCGGCTACGTCTTTATTCCCATGCAGCGCGGCATTAATGCCGTGGGGCTCTGGGTTTTGGACAAGGCGGACAATTTAAAGGATCTGCGGGATGTCATGGAAGAAAACGCGGCGCTTAAGGCGCAGGTCGACGAGCTTACCTCCGAGCTGAATACGATCAAATTAGAGCAGTACGAGCTGGACAACCTGCGGGAGCTTTTGGAGCTGGATCAGAAATATCCCAACTACAAAAAGGTTGCCGCAAGCGTCATTGGAAAGGATGCCGGAAACTGGTTTTCTATTTTTACCATTGACAAAGGAACAAAGGACGGGATCGAGGTGGATATGAATGTCATAGCCGGAAAGGGGCTTGTTGGCATTGTAACCGACGTCGGCCCCAATTATGCCAAGGTTCGATCTGTGATTGACGACGTCAGCAAAATCAGCGCCATGGTGGTAAACAACTCAGACCGCTGTATCGTACACGGCGATTTACAGGAAATGAATGCCAACCAACGGATCCTCTTTAGCGATCTGAAGGATTCCAAGGATGAAATTATGGAGGGCGCAGAGGTCGTGACCTCCAATATCAGCGACAAATATCTGCAGGGAATACTAATCGGCAATATCAGCACGCTTAAGAAGGATTCCAACAACCTCACCAAATCGGGGACGCTTACGCCTGCAGTCGATTTTGAACATTTAGAGGAGGTGCTTGTCATCCTGGATAAGAAAATATCCGGTGAAGAAACAGAGTAACGGAGGTGTCATGAAACGCAAAATTACAGTCTTACTTATTGTTATTGTCTGCTTTTTGCTGCAGTGTACCGTGTTTAAATTCCTCTCCATTGCGTCTATTTCCCCGAACCTTCTGGTGATTGTCACATCCTCCTTCGGGTTTATGCGCGGGAAAAAGGACGGGATGGCGATTGGGTTTATCAGTGGGCTGTGCCTGGATATATTCTATGGCGGCACACTTGGCTTTTATGCATTGATATATATGTATGTCGGATATGTCAACGGTTTTTTCCGGAAGCTCTTTTATCCGGAGGACATTAAGCTGCCGATGATATTGATT
>CANDKL010000284.1 GCA_947385255.1 uncultured Roseburia sp.
CCTATAACCGCAGCTTAGAGGAGATTCGCCGGATAATCGGCGCGGACAGCCTGGGGTATCTTGCGGTTTCCCGTCTGGAAGGGCTTTCGGCAGGGCTTCCTGTCTGCAAGGGCTGTTTTACCGGAAGCTACCCGCTCCCGCCGCCGAAGGAGGATATCCGAGGAGAATTTTGACCATTCATAGAGAAAGGATGAGCATATGAGTACAGATAGATACATGAGCCCGTTGTCGGAACGGTATGCCAGCAAGGAAATGCAGTACATTTTTTCGCCGGAGAAGAAATTTAAGACCTGGCGTCTTTTATGGATTGCGCTGGCGAAGGCGGAGCGTAAGCTGGGGCTTGAAATTACAGAAGAGCAGATTGCAGAATTAGAAGCGCACAGGGACGATATTAATTTTGAGACGGCAAAGGAGCGGGAGAAGCTGGTGCGTCACGACGTCATGTCACACGTATATGCGTACGGCGTACAGTGTCCGAAGGCAAAGGGCATTATCCATCTGGGCGCAACCTCCTGCTACGTGGGCGATAACACGGACATTCTCATTATGGACGAGGCATTAAAGCTGGTAAAGGCAAAGCTGGTAAACGTTATCGCAGAGCTGGCAAAATTTGCCGATACGTATAAGGAGCTTCCGACGCTTGCCTTTACACATTTCCAGCCGGCGCAGCCGACGACGGTGGGGAAGCGGGCGACGCTCTGGATGCAGGAATTTCTGATGGATCTGGAGGATTTAAGCTATGTTGCAAAAAGCCTGAAATTACTCGGCTCCAAAGGGACGACCGGATCGCAGGCAAGCTTTTTGGAGCTGTTTGACGGAGATCAGGAGAAGGTGGACAGGCTGGATCCCCTGATCGCGGAGCAGCTTGGCTTTACGTCCTGCTATGCCGTGTCCGGGCAGACGTATTCGAGGAAGGTAGATACCAGAGTTGCCAACGTGCTCGCCGGCATCGCGGCAAGCGCTTACAAAATGTCCAACGATATCCGTCTGCTGCAGCATTTGAAGGAGGTAGAGGAGCCTTTTGAGAAAAATCAGATTGGATCCTCTGCGATGGCATACAAGCGCAATCCGATGCGCAGCGAGCGGATTGGAGCACTGTCCCGCTATGTGATGATAGACGCATTGAATCCTGCGGTTACCTCCGCGACACAGTGGTTTGAGCGCACGCTGGACGATTCGGCAAACAAGCGGCTGAGTATTCCGGAGGCTTTTCTGGCAACGGACGGTATATTGGATTTGTGCTTAAACGTAGTAGACGGGCTTGTCGTATACGATAAGGTGATTACAAAGCATCTGATGGCGGAGCTGCCGTTTATGGCAACGGAAAATATTATGATGGACGCGGTCAAAAAAGGCGGCGATCGCCAGGAGCTGCATGAAAAAATCCGGAAGCTTTCGATGGAAGCGGGCGCGCATGTCAAGAAGGAGGGCGGGGAGAACAATCTCCTGGAGCTGATCGCGGCAGATCCGGCGTTTGGGCTGTCGTTCGAGGAGCTGAAATCGGCAATGGATCCGTCTGCCTATGTCGGCTGTGCGCCGCGGCAGGTGGCACAGTTTTTGGAAACGGTGATCCGCCCGGTATTGGAGGAGAATCAGGATTTGCTTGGAATAAAGGCAGAGATTTATGTATAGAGCCCGCATAGGAATTGTAAGTATATTCCTGTTATTGCTGCTTTTGCTTTTGTATATGACCCTGCAGGAGCCTGGGGAAGAGCCGGAGGATTATACAAAGCCTGTGCTGCCGCAGACGTCGGGCGGCGGCATGTATGCCGGCGTATCGGCAGCGTTCCAGAAAAATATTTTTGACGCGGGGCTGATTCCGGAGGATATCGGAAGCATTCTGTTAGAGCCTAAGGAGCGCGCGTCTTTGGTGTATTCCTTTTTGCAGGGGCCGAAGTCCTTTCATGAGGGAATTCCCTGGGGCGGCGCCTGGTGTGAGGAATTGGTAGGATACAATAAATTCGGCGGCTTTGGCTGCGGCTTCTGCTGTATGGCGAATATCTACAGCACACTGACCGATTATGAGTGCTCGCCGTTGGACATTTATGAATTTGCAAAGACGGCGTCGAACTATTATCCCAGCAGCGAGAGCGGCGCAATCGGCTGGAAGGACATGAAAAAGACCTTAAAGGCAGCGGGCTTTGCGTGCAAAAATTACCGCAAGCCTGCTACCTACCGGGAATTTCAGGATCAGATGCGCCATACGCGTTCGGCGATTGTCTTAGTCAGCAGTGCCGAGGACGCCGCATTCTGGCAGGATACGCCGGGCCATTATGTCAATATCTGGCTGTATCAGCAGGAGGAGGATATGGTATTTTTAGCAGAGCCGGGCGATCCAAAGAACAACCGGACCTGGATTCCGCTCCGTTATGTATACGACGCGTTAAAGACAGTCAGTGATTACCAGTATCTGGCCGTCACCGCTTATTCGGAGGAAAACAACACCTGGAAATGGAACGGGATAGACGACGTCTGGAACGGTAAATATTAAAAACAATCTGGAAAATTTTATTAAGAAAGCTGCGAAACCGGACGATATATAAAGTGAAGCAAAGGGAATACACATCCAGGGAGGGAGCAGCCGCATACGGACAGGAACGATATTTCAAGGTATCTTCGATAACGGGCGTTACCCCTGTGCGGAATCTGACAAACAGACAGAGGCGCAGAGAACAAGAACCCCCAAGGCAGCAGGAGTTTAGCCGGATACTGGCAGAAAAAACGAAACAGCTGCAGGAAGGCCGCAGCATGGAAGGTATGGCGCTTGGCTACACCAGAAATGGCCAGCTGAACATCATCCAGCCGATGCCACGGACGTATGATTAAAAAAAGCTGCCAAACCGGCAGCTTTTTAAAGGATAAGAATGAGGAGAGCCCCAGCATTTCATATACCGGGGCGATTATGAAGAAATTCAACAAAATGAATATGAAAATAAACGAGAAACATGTTCTTGTTTGAACAATTTATACAATAGCAATTATTTGTGGATAAAGTATGAATAAATAGAAAATTTATTGTAAAAAGGGGGATTTTTTATTAGATGCGTCATTACATAGAAAGGAGGGGCGAAAAACAATTCAAGCTTGAAATGACAGAGAAACTCTGTTAGAATCAAAATCAAATGGAAAAGGAGTGATATTATGGCAATTACGGTTTCAGCGCATGGAAACACGGTAGGCGGATTGTTTAACAGCATGAACTATAATTTCTTAAACAATTCCTCCGGCAATATGTTTTCGGGCTTAAGCATGATGGGAGGCTACAGCTTTTCCGATTATGCAAGCATCCGGAACGGCTCTTACCATAAGCTGTTAAGCTCGTACTATGCATTAGACCGCACGGACACAGGTTCTAAGACAAGCTCCGGCAGCAGGACGTCCGCTTCCGGTTCTACAACCCGGACCTACCACTACTGGACGCCGGACGGCATGGTCGAGAGGACGTATGACAACAGCAATCCGACTAGGCCGAAGACGGTAGGCGGCACAACGGCCACCTCAAAGGATAAGACCTCTAAGCTTGCGACGATTGAGTCGGATTCCAGGAATTTAAAGACTGCGGCAGATA
>CANDKL010000285.1 GCA_947385255.1 uncultured Roseburia sp.
CCTTTAAAAAACGCCGGTCCTTAACGCGTGGCGATTGCCTGCAATCGTCACACGTTTAGTACCGCTACGTTTTTTACGAGCGGAAGCGTGCCAGAGGCGAAGGAGGAAACGGATCGGAGCGTGGCTCTCGAATGAAACCCAAATATCTACTGCAAACAAAAAGCCGCCGCATCCATATCTTCTACAGATGCGCCAGCTTTTTATTCTCCTCTGAACAAGCCTTTCCACTTAGTTATTAATCAGCTTATCCTCTTCATTATTCCAACTATACAGCTTCCGAATCTCCTTACCAATTTCTTCCGCCGGATGCTCCGCAGCAAGCTTCCTCATAGCCTTGAAATGTACCTGCCTGCCTGCCGGTGACATATCCAATAAAAATTCCTTTGCAAAGGATCCATCCTGAATGTCCGCCAGAATCTTCTTCATCGCTTTCTTTGTCTCATCCGTAATAATCTTCGGCCCTGTAATATAATCGCCGTACTCAGCCGTATTGGAAATCGAATAACGCATTCCCGCAAAACCGGACTGGTAAATCAAATCTACAATCAGCTTCATTTCATGAATGCACTCGAAATAAGCATTCCTTGCATCGTAGCCCGCTTCTACCAATGTCTCAAAGCCTGCCTGCATCAACGCGCATACGCCGCCGCAAAGAACAGCCTGCTCACCAAACAAATCTGTCTCGGTTTCGGTTCTGAATGTCGTCTCCAATACGCCTGCTCTTGCACCGCCGATACCAAGCGCATATGCCAAAGCGATTTCCTGAGCCTTGCCCGTTGCATCCTGCTCTACCGCGATCAGGCACGGAACGCCTTTTCCTTCCTGATATTCGGAACGAACCGTATGTCCCGGTCCCTTCGGCGCAATCATAGTTACATCCACATTTGCCGGAGGTACGATACATCCGAAATGGATATTGAAGCCATGGGCAAACATCAGCATGTTGCCCTCTTCCAGATTCGGCTCTATCTCGTTTTTGTAAAGATCTGCCTGCTTCTCATCATTGATTAAGATCATAATGATATCGGCTTTCTTTGCAGCCTCTGCGGCGGTAAACACTTCAAAGCCCTGCTTAACGGCCTTATCCCAGGACTTGCTGCCCTCGTAAAGGCCAATGATTACGTTGCATCCGGACTCTTTCAGATTCAATGCGTGCGCATGGCCCTGGCTTCCGTAGCCGATAATTGCAATCGTCTTTCCCTCTAATAATGATAAATTACAATCTTCCTGATAAAAAATTTTTGCTGACATGATACTGCGTCCTCCTCGTATGATTATAAAAATTTAACATCTGCACAGCCTCTGGTAAGGCCGGTAATTCCTGTTCTGGCCAGCTCCAATATTTCGTAGCCCTGCAGCAGATCCAAAAAAGCATCCAGCTTGTCCTGATGCCCGGTCAGTTCAATGACCATGGAATCGTGCGTGACGTCCACGACCTTGCCGTGGAAAATCTCTGTGACATTTAAAATTGCCTGGCGATCCGTATCCTTCGCACGAATCTTAACCAAAATCAGTTCTCTTGTCACAGAAGCGCCCTGCTCCAACTTCTTGATATCTAAGACATCCTCCAGCTTGGAGAGCTGCTTTTCAATCTGCTCTAAAATCTGCTCGTCTCCGCTTGCCACAATCGTAATCCGCGTATACCTCGGATCCGCGGTGACGCCGGAGGAAAAGCTGTCAATATTGTAGCCTCTTCTGCTGAACAGGCCGGAGATATGGCTGGTCACACCTGCCGTATTCTCCACAAGTAACGATAAAACCTGTCTTCTCATAAGAAAACCTTCCTTTTCTTTACACTCACACTAAGAAGTATTCTAGCACAACCAATGGAAAAGTCAATACTTTATCCCTCTAAATTCCTGTGCAGAAGCTTATGCTCCTTCCCCTTCAGGAAGTCCTGATACAGAGCTTCAATGGCCGGATTCTTATCGGACGACTTGATGTTGGAGTCCTGATCGACCTTATAAAGCCCCTCCATCCTACGCTTCTTCGTCCTGGGGCCTGCCGGCCCCGGCTGGCCGCCGCCCATGACACAGCCACGCTTACATGCCATAACCTCTACAAAATCATAGGAAACCTCACCTGCTTTTATGCGATCCAAAAGTTTTCCTGCATTGGCAAGTCCGTTAACGACTGCAATGCGGACCTCTCTGCCGCCATGCTCAATAACCGCTTCCTTGATGCCGTCTTCGCCGCGGACTCCGGTAAAAGCGATTTCCCGAAGTGTCTGGAAGTCCTTTTTCTCGGAAAGCCTGCGCAGCACGGCCTCTGTAACCCCGCCGGTTACGCCGAAAATGGCGCCGCCGCCGGAGGCTAAGGAAAACGGCATATCCGCGGATTCTCCCTGCATTTTATCGAACTGGATTCCCATTTGCTTGATCATGCGGATAATCTCGGTTGTCGTCAATACATAATCCGTGTCCTGTCTGCCGTCCGTAAAGTTATCCCTGCGCAGGATCTCGCCCTTCTTGGCCGTGCAGGGCATAATGGATACCACCATCGTCTTTTTCCCCTCTTTTTCATCCTGCTCCCTGTAATACTCCTTAATCACAGCGGAGAACATACCCTGCGGGGAACGGCAGGTGGAAATATTCTTTGTAAATTCCGGATATTTGTTTTCACAGTATTTTACCCAGCCCGGACAGCAGGAGGTAAAGAGCGGCAGGTTCTCTCCCTTTGCCAGACGCTCCGCAAGCTCTGCAGACTCCTCCATGACAGTTAAATCTGCCGCAAAATTGGTATCGTAAATTTCATCAAAGCCCATAATCCGCAGCGCTTCTACCAGCTTGCCAAAGGAATTCTCCCCCTTCTTCATCTGGAAGTGATCGCCGACTGCGATGCGGACAGAGGGGGCGACCTGTGCAACCACACGGATATTCTTGTCCTCAATGGCGTCCCAAACAACCGTAACATTGGAACGCAGGGAAAGCGCCGAGGTCGGACAGACTGCCGCACACTGGCCGCAGCCGACACAGTCTGTTTCGCTGAGTTTCTTGTGAAATGCCGGGGTCACTTCCGTTTTAGCTCCGCGGAACGCAAAATTAATTGCACCTACTCCCTGAATCTCGTCACAGGTACGGACACAATCACCGCAAAGGATACATTTATTTGGATCCAGTACGATACTCGGAGAGCTCATATCAATCGGGCGCTCTTCTTTCGTATTCGGGAAACGCACATCATGCACACCAACTCTATAAGCCAGCGACTGCAGTTCGCACATGCCGTTCTTGTGGCAGACCGTACAATCCCTGTCATGAGATGCCAGCAGCAATTCTATAATCAGCTTACGATAGCTTTGAATACGCTTGGTATTGGTATAAATCACCATGCCGGGCCTTGGCTGTTCGGAACAGGAGGCAAAAATCCTTCCTCTGTCGTCTTCCACCACGCACATACGGCATGCTCCGTAAATTGACAGCTCCGAATGGTAACAAAACGTCGGTAAATCTATGCCTGCCTTGCGGATCAGAGAAAGCACGTTCTTCTCCCCTTCAATAGGCACTTTTTTGGAATCTATTGTAATATAATCCATCTTTC
>CANDKL010000286.1 GCA_947385255.1 uncultured Roseburia sp.
AAGAACTGTATTTCACAATCCTTCAGGTATATCTGCTGTTATAGACATCGGATCCCTCCCCGTGAAATGTAATTAACTCCGGATAAGGATAAAATTTTCGAATAAAAGCATATTGAATTACCTTTCTGCATATGCTATAATGCCATTAGGCAAAAAAGATGCAAAAGTTCCATGTGAACAAAGAATGAAATCCCCGAACCGTGTTGCACCACAGTTCGGGGATTCTTCTTTTCTTTTTATAGCGGCAAAGCACCCGCTAGGCTATCTGTTGCTCTTGTCGTCACCGTCTAACCATTTGATGATGTAGTGGCAAGCCACACCAGCCATAACGGCGATTAAAAAGGATGCAAATAACTCCATGTGAACACCTCCTCCCTGTTGCGGGTATCGGTGAGCAACACATAGATTATAGCATACTATCCGATATTCTTGTACCGTTTTCTCGAAGCCTTTTTTTGGGGATTACAGCTATCGCAGTCCGGCGGTTACATTTCCCAATCCTGCGAAATGCAACTCCGATGCCGTTACTTTTCACGGGGTGGAGAATGCTTGCTGCAGGTATTTGGGTTTATTTAATAGCCACGCTCAGATCCGCTCCCTCTTTCTCCTTCGGCATGCCTCTGCTCGTAAAAAACGCAGCGGTATTAAGCGTGTGGCAATTGCAGGCAGCCGCCACACGCGGCGGCTTTTCATGATCTGATGCCTGTAACAGCAGATATATCTGAAGGATTGTGAAATACAGTTCTTCGCAGGAGGGAGACAGGAGGCAGTATTTGCCGAAAACCAGCCCGGAGCAGAATTCCCTTCAGTCCACTGACCTTTAAAAAACGCCGGTCCTTAGCGCGTGGCGATTGCTGGCAATCGTCACACGCTTAGTACCGCTGCGTTTTTTAGGAGCGAGAGCGCGTCAGAGGACTGAAGGGAATTCTGCTCTGGGCGTGGCTTTTGGATAAACCCTTTTCTCCATCCCGCGAAATGCAATTCCGATGCCCGCTATCTCATAGACACCCCGAAAAAAATATTTACGAAATCCGCTCCATAAGCTATAATAATTACAGAAACAAGAAGGGGAGCCGGCGCATCCATTTCCCGCGCCGGAAGACACACAGACAGGAGGGAGCCTTCGCGAAATGATAAAAAATGTTGTATTTGATATGGGCAACGTGCTGCTCCGGTTTGATCCGCAGGTCCCGTTAGACTTGTTCTGCAGCACGCAGGAGGAAAAAGAAACCATCCGCCGGGAGCTGTTTGAAGGGCCGGAATGGCTGGAAGGCGATCTGGGAAATATCACAAACGAAGAAAAATACGATCGTATCCATAACCGGATTCCGCATTCCATGCACGCTGCCTTAAAACGCTGCGTGTACGAATGGGACGTCTGCATGAAGCCTTTGCCCGGGGCGAAGGAGTTTTGCACCGATCTGAAGAAAAAGGGCTATCCGATTTATGTGCTTTCCAATGCCAGCCTGGAATTTTATCAGTATTTCCCGCGCTTTGCGCCGCTTCACTTTTTTGACGGAGTCGTCGTGTCGGCGGATATACATATGGTGAAGCCGGATGCGCGTATCTTTCAATATCTGTTTGAAAGGTACGGGCTGACGCCGGAGGAATGTCTGTTTATCGACGACATGGAACGGAATGTGGCGGCAGGCCGGCTTTCGGGCATGCAGGGAGAGGTGTTTGACGGGGATTTTGAACGGATCCGCAGAGCGTATTGCCTGTAGCAGATAAAAAGGGGCCCAGGGATGAGGAGAGGTGCGTATGTTGACGATTATGCTGGTGGATGACGAGGTACTGGCGCTGGATTATCTGAAAAATATGGTGGCATGGGAGGAGCACGGTTATCAGCTGGCGGGCTGTGCGTCCAGTGCGAAGAAGGCGCTGGAGCTTTATGACAGGACGCGGCCGGATATCGTCATTTCGGATATCCGCATGCCGGTGACAGACGGTCTGGAGCTTACGAAACGCTTAAAGGAGAGGAATAGGGACGTTATAATCATCCTGCTGTCCGCCTACGGTGACTTTGACTATGCGCAAAAGGCAATCCGGTACGGCGTTTCCAATTACCTTTTAAAGCATGAGCTGTGCGAGGAGCTGCTTCTGCTGGAGCTGGGACGTGCCGGAAAGCAGCTGGAAAAGCAAAGGGAGCGCACACGGATTTATCAGGAATATTTTATGAAGCAGCTGATTTATCAGGCGGATACCGAAAATCTGGAGGCAGAAAAGCTGGAAAACCGCCTCTTTTTGATGCTGGTGCATAAGCGGAGCCCGGTGATTTGCGGCGAGCTTCAGGAAGTAAAGTGGAGTTTGGCTGAGCGGGAGCTGCTCCTTAAGGTGTTTTCCGAGGATGTGGAGGACAAGCTGTTTTACGCGGCGGACGCGCAGGTGACGGACAATAACTGGATGGTGCTCTACCGGATTGAGAATACAGCCAGTACGTATACCTTAAACGGGCTGATGGAGTGTAAATGCGCTCAGATTGGGGATCGGCTGAAGCAAATGCCGGATTGCCGTTTTGATCTTCTGTACAGCAATGAAATCACCCGCAGTGAAATCAGCGAAACCTTCCGCAGAATGTCGCGTCAAATCCGCTTTTCCTTTTTTTACAAAGCCGATCAGGTACATCCGGTTACAGAGGCCCCGTCCGAGGAGCGCAGAATTTTCTGGGGGGAGCCGCTGCGCAGGATTCGGGAGGTGGTCTGCGGCGAGGACGGCGATTTGGAGCAGATGATAGAAGAGCTGTTCTTAAAGCGGGAGCCGGAGGAGCGTCTGGATATCCTAAAATCATTGATGCCGCTGCTCAATCACCTGCTGCGTGAAATCAGCACGGCGGAATGCGTCACGGGGAACAGGGAGCCGGAGAAGCTCTACAGCGCAGAGGAGGTCATGAAGTATTATAAGGATTGCTTTCTGGGACTTAAGGAACAGATTGCAAGGCAGAAAACAGAAGGGTATTCCCGGCTGGTGCAGGATATGATCCATTATATCCGCGCAAATTATGAGCAGGATTTAAGCTTGGACGTGCTGGGAGAGGTATTTCAGATGAACGGCGTGTATTTAGGACAGATTTTCAAAAAGGAGGTAGGCGTTACTTTTTTGAAATATTTAACGGGCGTTCGGATAGAGGAAGCCAAGCGTCTGCTTTCGGACGGCAGCAGCACGGTGTCACAGACGGCTAGACAGGTGGGCTATTATACCAGCCAGTATTTTGCCAGAGTGTTTGCAAAGGCTGTGGGAATGACGCCGCAGGAGTATAAAAAATGCAGGGAAGAGGAAGAAAGAAAAGGAATTTAAAAAGGCGTCTTTTGTCGAATATTGCAGCAATTCTGGCATTTTCCATGGTATTAAGCTCCCTGGTTGGCTACTGGTATTTTGAACGCGTCGTCCGGGAGCAGAGGATTAACGATGAGAGAAGAAGGCTGCAGCAGGTTTCCGCCCAGCTGGAATTTATGACAGAGGATATCCGGCAATTTGCAAAAAGCATCCT
>CANDKL010000287.1 GCA_947385255.1 uncultured Roseburia sp.
GGCATTTCATGCTCCAGCCTCCGTTCCTCCCCTTTACCGCCGCTTTCGGCGACATGGAAAGAACCGGGATGTCCCGCTGCCAGGCAAGCTGCTTTAGGGCCTGCCAGGCTTCATCCTCCGGCATAAATTCCGACACCGCAAGGCAGCCGATGGGATAGCCGCTTTCTATCACCTCAGAAAGTCCGTTCACATGATCCGCGTCACAGTGGCTGACAAACCAGTAGTCCACCCGGCGGATGCCGCGGCATTTTAAAAACGGCAGAATCCGGTAGGTCCCCACTCCCTTTACATCGGTGCTCCCGCCGTCTAAAAACAACGCCGTTCCGTCGCCCGCCGACAGATAAATTCCGTCCCCCTGCCCGACATCCAGCACATCCATTTCAAACCGGGGCGCGGGCCGGACAAGCAGAAGTATGCAAAGCGCCGCTGCCAACCCGAAAACCGGCAGGATCTTTAGAACCGGCCTTGACGTATCCCGGTCCGCGCCTGTCCGCCCAAAAGATAAGGCCGCAAAAAACAAAGCCACTGCGCCGTACCAGCACGCCAGTCTCGCCGCAGACAGCGTTCCCGTGATCAAAACGGCTGACGGCAGCTTTAAAAACAGGCTGCAGGCCGCCTCAAACAGCAGCAAAATCAGATAACAGGGATATAACAGCAGCTTTCCCGCAAATGGGAAAAAGCATCCCACTGCGCCGCCGAACACACCAAACCCCAGCAGGACTCCCATGCAGGGCAGAACGAGCAGGTTTAAGAATACCGTATACACGGAAATTTCATAAAAATACATACACAGCACGGGAATGGTCACAAGCTGAATACAAACGCTGACAAGCAGCGCCTCCTTAAGGCCGCAGGCCACGCGCCGCAGACCGCCCTCCCTTCTCTTTTCCGCCGTTTTATTCAGCAGGCATTCCGCCGCGCCGACGCCAATCACCGCCCCAAAGGAAAGCAGATAGCCCGCATGGTGAAGCACGCCCGGATTTCCTCCGACAAGAACCGCTGCCATAAGGGCGAGCGCCGTCGTCCGATCGTAGCTTCTTCCTCTGCATTTTGCATACATCAGCACCAAAAACATTCCGATTGCGCGGCTTGCCGAAACGCCAAAGCCCGTCATTTCCCCGTACAGAGTCATCCATACCGCCGTAAGGCCGCAGGAAACCGGATACGGCGCGCCGCGTTTGCGAACCAGCCGGTAAAGCGCCATGCCAAGCAAAGAAATATGAAGCCCCGAGATACTGTAAAAATGGCTGATTCCCGCTTCCTGATACATACGCCTGCGCCCTGCGTCCATCCGGCTCTTGTCGCCAAGGACCATTGCCATAAGAACGCCGGCGTCCGCGTCGGGCATAGCGTTTTGATAGCTTTTTGCCAGACGCCCCCTTGCCGCCTGCAGCCATTCGCCCAGCGTGTCCCGCCGGCCGGACACGGCCATAACCTTCGCCCCCGTTATCCCAAAGCTGATTTTTAAGCTCCGGTAATAGGCTTTTTCATTGTAGCCCCCTTCGTTGGGCGGCGTTTGAAATGCTTTTATTCTTCCTTGTAATTCCAGGATTTCACCGATTGAATAATCACAGACATCCAGATATGCCAGAACTCTGCCGCAGGGGTACGGCTCTCCTAAAGCCTTTGCCCTGCAGCCCTTTAGATAATATACATATGCCTCCCCGGCTTCCTCGCGCCGGTAAATTTCCCCCCGCAGCAGGCATGCCCCGCCGTCTTTATACCGCGCCTCACACAACTCATAAAACAATTGCTGCCTAAAGCTTACGCCGCTTCCGCAGACTGCCGCCGCCGCAAGGGCTGCCGCAAATAAAAGCGCAAAGCCGGCCTCCCGGCCTCCCGCCCTTTTTCTCAAATACCCCGCCAAAAGCACCCATAGGCAGCCGCCGGCTGTAAGGCTGTACCAAAACGGCAGCCCGCCATATTCCGCCAGGGCGGCTCCCAATACAAATGCTGCCGACAGGGAAGCAATTTTTCGCTGATACAAGCGTATCTATGCCTCCTTCTTTATTGCTCCACTACAAAATCCAAATTTCTTTCGTATAATTCGTCCAGTGCAAAGCTGTCTCGATAGGTTCCGCTGGTATCCCCGTTTACCGAAATCTGCACCTTGTTGATCGTCGCGATTTCAGACAGGGAATTTACAATGGAATAAATGACAACCGGCTCCTCCACGTTATAATCCTGATTGAGAAAGCCCTCGTCCAGGCTGACAAAGCACACACCGTCTGAAACCGATACATTGACAAGCTTCGTCCCCTCCGGAATTGCCGATTTGGCCTCCTTACTCTCAGGACCTGCCAAAAGCCGCTCCATCACCAGCTTTTCTATGGAAATATTGCTGCTGTAATGAACCTCCTGCGTCTCGATTAACAGGCCGTTCCCCTCCTGGTTGGCAAAGTACAGCGTCAGCGAAGCAGACTGAATGGAATTGATCTGCTCTCCCGGATTCTCTACAAAGCTGTCGTTTGTCATGACGCCGATTGGATTTCCGTTCTTATCCGCAAGCGGCTCGTCCCCGACAAAAAATGTCAGGCATTCCACACCCTCCACCTGCGTCATGGTACGGACCACCGCAGCCCTCACAAGAGGCTCTACAATCCGGTCTATGCTGCCGTAGGCTTCATTGAAGTACAGGGTGAGCAGCGTCTCCTCCAGTACGTAATCCACTATCTTTACCTCGTCCGGAAACGGCTTTTTATGCTCCGCATCCAGAGAATCCGAAGAAAGCCGGTGCAAAAGCTCCTCCACCAGCTCCTTTGTATCCTCTGTTTCATACTCCGTTTCATATGGCACGGGGACAATTTTTGTGCTCTCCTTATTCAGGTAATACACCTGACAGGCATGCTCCCCTCCTGTTTTTTTGCCGCATCCGGCAGACAGGCACAGGGCTAAAGCAAACAGCAGCCAAAAAAACTCCCGCATTGCTTTCATCTTGATACCTCCTATGACGCAATATAAATCAGCGGTATACGGACATTAAATACCGTTCCTTCGCCCTCCGTACTGAATACCTTCACCGCCCCGCGGTGCATCAGAATGGAATTTCTCGCTATGGCAAGCCCTAAGCCCGTACCGCCGATTTCCCTGGAATGGGATTTATCCACACGGTAAAACCGCTCAAAGATATGCTCCAGTTCCTCCTCCGGGATGCCGATTCCGCTGTCCTCTACCTTAATATAAAAATACTGATGATCTGCATTTAACGAAACATGCACCCATCCGTCCGGCTTATTGTATTTGATGGCGTTTTCCACCAGGTTCGTAATCGCCAGCGTCAGCTTCACCTCGTCCACTTCTGCGCTGACCGGACGAAAGCTTTCCAGTACCAGCTCAATATGCTGCCGGTTTGCAATCGGCCGCAGGCGTTTTAAAATCAGCTCCATCAACTCGTTGATATTTACGCTGGAGATATTTAAGGTCCCCGCGGAGCGATCCATTTTCACAAGCGAAAGCAAATCGTTGATTATCTTGGTT
>CANDKL010000288.1 GCA_947385255.1 uncultured Roseburia sp.
CATTCAACGCCCCGGTGGCTTCCTTGCGGTAACGGGCAATAAAGGGTATGGTATTCCCCTCATCAATCAGTTTCACGGCAGCCTCGGCCTGCTGCTGTTTGATCCCAAGCTCTCCTGCAAGTGCTGTGATAATTTCCATGCTTTGATTCCTTTCTGCTGTAAATTTTTGTATGGCTTTATCATACCACAGGAGCGGAGCAATTTCACCCTTCTTTTTCCGGCAGGTTACACAAACCGGTAGATCACAATTTTCTCCGCCACAAACTCCTCTCCTTCATAATATCCCACAAGGTCCACGGAGGAATCCTGCTCCAAATCCGAAAATAATCCGCTTCTCTTCTCCACATCCGCATCGCCGTTTACTCCGCCGTTTTTCACGGTTCTCACCTCATATTGCGTCTGCGCCGACACACGCACCGAAATCTGAACCTCGTCCGGACTGCCCTCTGCCGGAGCAACCAGAACCCCTTCTTCCTCCTCAAAGGACTGGCTGAGCACCATGCTATCCTCGCCGATGCTTCTGACCGTCCCTGTCAGAGACTCTGTTTTTTGCTCCTCCTGTGCGGTATTGGGCCCTGAATCTGCTTCGTCCCTGTCATCCGGTGTGCGGACAGCGCCCTTGGTATCTGCTTGATCTCCTGTATCTGCGAGCTCTCCTGTATCTGCAGGATCTTTCGCATCCGCTGCCTCTGATACCGGAACCGCGGGTTTCTCTCCGGCTGTCCCGCATCCCGCGGCAAGGGCAAATAAAGCGATTCCAAGATAAGCTGCTACTTTTTTGTTTTTCATAATGGATACTTCCTTTCTCTTTTGATAAACCAAAAAATAACAGATATTTCTCTAAGAAACCTCTAAAAAATATGGATAGCTGTATTTTAAGCCTGCATTTCACAACCGTTCCGGTACATCTGCCGTTACAGATATCTGGCCATAATATAAATTAGAAACCGCTACGCAATAAAGCAGTATTCTCTTTGTAGCAGCTCATCCGTTAAGCCAATGGATTTGTACGGCAGCTTTCATGATGCGATACTTGTATAGCAGATATATCGGAATGATCGTATCATACAATTTTTCGCAGGAGGGAGGCAGTGTTTGCCGAAAACCAGCCCAGAGCAGAATCCCCTTACGTCCTCTGACCTTTAAAAAACGCCGGTCCTTAGCGCGTGGCGATTGCCTGCAATCGTCACACGCTTAGTACTGTTGCGTTTTTTATGAGCGGAAGCGCGTCAGAGGACGTAAGGGGATTCTGCTCTGGGCGTCGCTTTTGGAAAAACCCTTTCCCCACCCCGTGAAATGTAACCTTCGGCTCCTCCGGCACGCTCAGTAAATCACTTCTCAGTTGAAAAATCAAAAAAAGAATGTTACCATAAATAAAACAACCTACAGAAAGGACTCCCAAACACTTATGGATCTTCAAAAGGAACACCACTCCGAATACATGGCCCTCGCATCTATGATCCTGGGCATCATCTCCATCGTTGCCTCCGGCTGCATCTACCTCTCCATTGTATGCGGCTCTCTTGCCATCATCCTCTCCCTCCTCTCAAGAGGCGGACGCATGGACTTTTGTACCCAGGCCAAAGCCGGTCTGATATCCGGCATCGTCGGCCTGATTTTGACTCTGATTATCTACACCATCGCCTTTACCTTCATCATGCAGCAATACGGCGGCATTGACGGTTTGATGCAGGAATATATGGAGCTCTACGATGCCGAATCCCTCGAAGAGCTGTACGAACGCATGGGCATTTACTAAAATGCAACCGTTTCGATCAACTGCCCCGTTACCTAAAAATACATGCCGTCTAAAATTTTCAGAAAATCAATTTGAAATGCCGCAAGGGCAAAATCCTTCACGGCGACATTTACCACGGTAATCGCCAGCGCCAGCCAAAGGTACAGATTCCGGTAGCGCATCCCAATCCGCCATCTGTGCCCCATCAGGCGCTCTGCCGTGTGGGATACCATAAACCATGCATAAACGGCTGCGCTGTACACTACAATCGGATGATACCAGAGGGACGCGCCGATTTCTCCCCGCAGCAAAAGCGCCGCTGCCCGCGTCCCTCCGCACCCCGGACAGTACAGCCCTGTAACCGCATGAAACATACAGGGCACGCTCCACAGTGCGGCCGCGGCAGAGGGAAGCCGCTGTCCGATGAAAAGCAGCAGCACACCTGCGCCTAAAAGGCAAAGCCCTATTGTATACATAGTTTGTTCCAGTTGTACCCGTTCTCTGTCGTTCATATGATTTTCCCGCTTCCTGTCCATTCCAAACTTGAGTTTTCTGCTGATTCTGTTATAATATAATAGCAGCTCAGACAAACTGATCTGTTACATCTTATACTCATCTGTGCAATTTGTAAAGGAGGACTGCCGTATGGATCCAATCTCATCCAGAGAACTGAAACGGCGCGCAAGATCTGCTCTGAACGGCGGCTACGCGCTGCCCATGAGCGCATTTGCCGTATCACAGATACTTGTCCTGTTTGTAAGCCTTCCCTTTGAAATGTCCCTGCAGAGCAATCCCTCTGCGTTTCAGCTCGCAACAAGCGGCCTGGCAAGCGTCATCATTTTTCTGCTTTCCAATGTCTTAACCGGAGGAACGATTTATATTCATCTGCACATCGCACGGGGAAAAAACGCTGTCTTAACAGACGTATTCCGTTACTTTAACCGGCGGCCGGATCGTTTTATCCTTTCCGCCCTGCTGCTGACCGGAATGTCCTTCGCCTGTATGCTGCCTGCCATTGCCCTGACGGTATATTCCGTTCCGACGGACACCATACCTGTATATGTCCTGACGGCGCTCGCCTGGGTACTGACCCTGATTCCGCTGCTTTTCCTTTCTCTGACCTATGCCCTGACCGGCTATCTTCTGGTAGAACAGCCGGACAGCAGGATACCGGATGTCTTCCGGCAGAGCCGCCGCCTGATGGAAGGGCATAAAAAACAGATGCTTTACGTAAACGTAAGCTTTCTTGGTATGTATCTTTTAAGTATCCTTTCTGCCGGAATCGGTTTCCTGTGGGTGATCCCTTACCGCAGCCAGACCCTCGCAGAGCTTTACCGGAGCATCCAAAGGGAAGTATACTAAACAAAGAGCGGGCACACATCACCCGCTCCTTTTGATTGCCAATTCTATTTTCTCTGAAAGAGCCTTCGAAATCTCCGCCACATCGTCCGAAACGGATGCCGTACATTTTCTGCGAACTTTTTCAGCTCCTTGATCTCTTTTTTCAGCTCCTGATTCTCCTCGTACAAATAGATCCCTGTCGTACCGATAAAACGGATGATATCATCCACCATATATGGATTGTCCTTTTCCCACTTCGGCAAATCCCGGACGGTATTGTCAAACAGCTCCGCTCCCGGCTCATGCAGATATTCCTCTGCAACCTTCCGGTTTCCCGGCCCATACTTTTCCAGAAAAGCCTCTGCCTCTTCCTTTGAGAGCATCTCG
>CANDKL010000289.1 GCA_947385255.1 uncultured Roseburia sp.
ACAGGTTTAAATTCCGGTAAACCGTACCCAGGCTGATATTTGGAAATTGCTGCTTTACATTCTGATAAACGATTTCCGCTGTCGGGTGAGTACGGTGTGTATCCAGATAATGCTTGATGGACTCCCGTTGTCGGCTGTATTTTTGCATCGTACAGTAGCACCTTCTTTAAAAAATAGTAATGATTACTGTTTTCGATATAAATATAAACGAAAGAAAAGAGGTTGTCAAGCCTTTTTTTAGAAAAATTTTGACAAGATCAAAATCATTTAGTTGGTGCCTTTGCCTCTGAAAAACATTTGTCATATTTAAAATAACAGAGCATAAACTGCAATAAAACCATTTAATCAGGGGCTTTATGGCAGGTTTGCAGCGTTTTATAACCTATATTAATAAATACGAAAATGATGAAAAAATGGACAATTCCGGATTTGCGAAAATTGAAATCCGCGGCAGCTTATGTCGGGTTGAGGTTCATATCCGCAATGCGAGCGTGAATCAAACGGAAGCTACGGTTTATTTATTTACCAGAAAAGAGAAATTTATACAGGGAATTCCGGTTGGTAGCATGGAAATTTCGAGGGGCAGCGGCGATGTGCGGTATGCGTTTGATACCAGGGAGATGCAGGATTTTGGCGTGTCTATGGATGAGATGCAGGGAATTTTTATTCCGCTTGGAGAAGCTTCCTTTCTCGCCAGCCAGTGGAAGGAGGGCGCGCTGTCACAAAAGGCCTTTCAAATCTTAGAAAAACAGGAAGCACCGCAGGTACAGGCAGAAGAAGAAATAGAAAAGGCCGGGACAGCTCCGGAACCAGAACCAAAGGATAGTGGTATGCCGCAGCAGCAAAGCACGGCAGAGATTGCCCGGCAGAAGAAGGAAGCTGCCACTTTGCAGCAGGAAGAACAGCAGAAAAAAGAGGTGACGGTGAAAAATGGCTTTGTGATACAAAAGGATGTGCCGTCCGGTCAGACCGAAGCATCCGAACCAAAGGAAACGGAGGATATCAATATCCGCGCAACCGAGCTGCCGCTTAAGGATTTTTTAGAGGAAACCAGCTGGGAGCGGGTTTTTAAAAAGCTGCGTCTGAAATCGGAAATTTGTTTTCCGTTTGAGGGGCAGGATATTGAGTGTATTCGTATGAATCTGAATGATTTGCGCGAATTTCCGCAGAAGTACTGGTATCTGAGCAAAAACAGCTTTCTGCTGCATGGGTTTTTCAATTATCGGCACATTTTGCTCGGTGAGGTAAAGGAAAATGGGGAAAAAGAATATTTTCTGGGCATTCCGGGCGTATTTCAGAATCAGGAGCGGCTGATGGCCTCCATGTTTGGATTCCCGGGCTTTCGTATGGCGAAGGCTGCGGAATATAAAACGGGCAGCTTCGGCTACTGGTATCGGGTTATCTGATGCGGGCAAATAACAGATGATCCTCCCATCTGCCGCGGATACGGGCGTATTGGCGGCAGGTTCCCTCGTATTGGAAATGAAGGCTTTCCAAAAGACGGATGGAGGCTGCGTTTTCCTCCATCACATACGCCTGGATGCGGTGCAGGCCCGCGTCCTCAAGCATCAGTGCAATTCCAAGCGCCATGGCTTCCCTTGCATATCCGCGGTTCCAATACCGCTGATCAAATTTGTATCCGGTCTCACAGCTGTTAAAAACCGGACGAATGATGTTGTAAAAGCAAATCGTACCGATTATGCGGGAGGGATCGTGTTTGAGGTAAACCCAGAAACGGAGGCTTTTGCGGCGGATCGCCTGATTGTACTCAAACTCAAGCATTTCCTTCTGGTAGCCCTCCGTGTAAAAGCCGGCCGGCCGCGTCGCTTCGTAGCGCTCGAAAACGGCCCGGTTTTTGTTGTAAAATTCTAAAATCTGTCGTGCGGATCTGGCTGACGGCTTTAGCAGCGTCAGTCCCAGACGTTTGGTTTCATATTCAAATTTCATTTGAAATCCTTCCTCAATCCATCCCCAATATGCTATAATCAAGTATACAACAGGAAGAAAAAATTGGAAAGGAAAAGATATGGCAGGCCAGGAAGAAAAATATATGCGCGAAGCGCTCCGCCAGGCAAAAAAAGCATATGCCCTAGAGGAGGTTCCGATTGGCTGCGTCATTGTGCGCGAGGGCAAAATCATTGCACGCGGGTACAACCGGCGAAATACGGACAAGAATACGCTTGCCCATGCAGAGCTGACCGCAATCAAAAAAGCGAGTAAAAGGTGCGGCGACTGGAGATTAGAGGACTGTACCATGTACGTGACGTTAGAGCCCTGTCAGATGTGTGCGGGAGCGATTGTACAGTCGCGGATGCAGAAGGTTGTCATTGCGGCGATGAATCCCAAGGCGGGCTGCGCGGGCTCGGTGTTAAACCTTCTGCAGATGGCGCAGTTCAATCATCAGGTGGAGATTGAGCAGGGGCTGCTAGAGGCGGAATGCGCGGCGCTTTTAAGCAGCTTTTTTAAAGAGCTGCGGGAGAAAAAAAGGAAAGCTGTTCAGTAATTTATAAGACAGATAATGCATGTTGAGCTCCTGTTCGTGGTTATAAATGCTATACTAAATGATAGAAGGTGATTTGATTGGCATTAAGTGATAGAATTAAAGAAGCTCGTCTGAAAAGTGGTTTTACGCAAGAACAATTAGCAAGTATAATAGGAGCTGCAAAATCTACAATAACCGGATATGAAAAAGGAAACAGAATACCACCAGCCCTTGTGATTGGGTTGATAGCCGATGCAACTAACGTTGATGCAATTTTTTTATATCAGGATGAGAGTAAAAGGCATCATGAAAATATGGTTTCTTTGGAAGAGATGTCTATGATAAAAAAGTACCGTGACTTAGACACTCACGGAAAGAAAATGATTGACTTCACGTTAAATGAGGAATGGGAACGCTCCACAACAAGCGAAAGAGGTTTATAATGAATATGAATACAGAGTCTGATTTTCTATAATGAGTTTCTATCTAAAAAATTTATTGCATTGGCTTGGAATAACATCGATCAAAATACAGATTTTTCTGAACAATCCAGAGAATATTTAAAAGATGATATTATGATGAAATTCCCCGAAATAAATAGGCCGTCGACCGTCATAAATAAATGTCAAAATTTTATTAACGAAGTTCGTATAGGTGATATTCTTGTAATTCCGAGCAAAGGGAGCAAACATGTCACTTTTGCAGCTGCCGGGGAATATTTTGAGGATACAACAAAAACAGTTGAATTGGAAAAAACGGTTATATCCAGAATACATATGAATGAGTTTTAATAGGAACACTGTAATATCAAGGCTTTTCGGAGCCAGCAACCACAAAAAAATATTATTTGAGCTATCACATTACGCAGAAAGCCGTCCGGCATGAAAAAACGGGCGGCTTTTTTGCGTGGATAGCCGGGAGGGAGGCGAAAAAATAGTAACAAAGTTTTAGC
>CANDKL010000290.1 GCA_947385255.1 uncultured Roseburia sp.
ACACAGTAGAGAACACTCTTTCCCTACACGACGCTCTTCCGATCTGTTTATGACTGGAAATTTGTCGGCCTGTCCCACAATACGGTGCGTGGAGCCGCCGGCGGGGCAGTGCTGTGTGCGGAGCTGTTAAAAGCGCAGGGATATATTACAGAGAAATAAAGAGGGGCAGTGAATGGCGAAGCAATTGTTTATAGCGGAAAAACCAAGCGTGGCGCAGGAGTTTGCAAAGGCGCTTAAGATGGATATGAGAAGCTATAACGGATATCGGGAGGGCGACAAAGCAGTGGTGACCTGGTGTGTCGGGCATCTAATCACCATGAGCTACCCGGAAGTGTACGATATGAAATACAAAAGGTGGAGTCTTGCGACACTGCCCTTTATCCCGGCAGAATTCAAATATGAAGTGATCGGGAGCGCCGCAAACCAGTACAAAATCGTAGAAGGACTGTTAAACCGGGAGGACATTGATACAATTTATGTCTGCACGGACTCCGGGCGGGAAGGCGAATACATCTACCGCCTGGTGGAGCAGATGGCAGGCGTCAAGGGCAAGACGCGTAAGCGGGTCTGGATTGATTCCCAGACCGAGGAGGAAATCCTGCGCGGCATACGGGAGGCAAAGGATCTTTCGGAATACGACAGCATTGCGGCAAGCGCTTATCTTCGGGCCAAGGAGGACTACCTGATGGGCATTAATTTTTCCAGGCTTTTGACCCTAAAATACGGAGATACGGTGGCTTCTTATTTGAAAGAGCGCTACGCCGTCATACCGGTCGGGCGCGTCATGACCTGCGTGCTGGGCATGGTCGTGCGCCGGGAGCGTGAAATCCGGAACTTTGTCAAAACGCCGTTTTACCGCGTGCTTGCCAAACTGAATCTGGCAGGAACCGCCGTGGACGCAGAGTGGCGTGTGAATCCGCTTTCCCGTTATTTTCAGTCGCCGAAGCTGTACAAGGAAAACGGATTTTTAAAGGAGGAAACGGCAAAGGAGCTGATGGCTTCACTCACAGGGCTTCCCATGCAGGTGGAGAAGGTGGAAAAAAAGAAGGAAACCAAAAATCCGCCTCTTTTGTACAATCTGGCCGAGCTGCAGAACGACTGCTCGAAGTTTTTTAAAATAAGCCCGGATGAAACGCTTGCGGCTGCACAGGAATTGTACGAAAAAAAGCTGGTGACGTATCCGCGTACGGACGCCAGGGTGCTTTCTACCGCGGTGGCGAAGGAAATTTCCAAAAATATCGGCGGCTTGAGGAACATTCCCGGCATGCGCCCGTTCGCGGAGGAAATTTTAGAAAACAAGTCCTATCAGAGCATATTAAAAACCAGATATGTCAACGACAAGCAGATTACCGACCACTATGCCATTATCCCGACCGGACAGGGCATGGGTGCGCTGAAAACGCTAAACGACCGGGTGATGCATGTATATGAAGTGATTGTGCGGCGGTTTCTGGCTATTTTTTATCCGGCGGCGGTTTACCGCAGGGTGAATCTGACCACAGGCGTGACGCTGCCGTCTGATTATGCAGAGGCTGCTTTTGACGCCGGCAAAGAAAAAGCCTGTATGGAACAGTTTTTTGCCAGCTTTAAAATTCTGATAGATCCGGGTTACTTAAAAGTGATGCAGTATTCTTTTCAAAAGAAAAAGAGTACGGATAAGCAGGAGAATGCCTGCGATGAAACACTGCTGGCACATATTTCTTCCCTGAAAAAGAAGGATCCGCTTGATTTGATGGGGTACGAAATCAAAGAGGGAGAAACCTCCCCGCCCAAGCGTTACAATTCCGGTTCTATGATACTTGCCATGGAAAACGCCGGACAGCTCATTGAGGACGAAGAGCTGCGCGCACAGATCAAGGGCAGCGGAATCGGCACCAGCGCCACGCGGGCTGAGATATTAAAAAAGCTGGTGGCAAACAAACATCTGGCTCTGAATAAAAAGACGCAGATCATTACGCCGACGCAGATGGGAGAAATGATCTATGATGTGGTCAACGCTTCAATCAAGTCGCTTTTAAATCCGGAGCTGACTGCAAGCTGGGAAAAGGGGCTGACCTACGTGGCCGAGGGCAGCATTACCCCGGAGGAATATATGCAGAAGCTGACAAAATTTATCGAAAGCCGTACGGACGGGGTTTTGAATCTGAATAATCAATATGTGCTGCGGGGAAGCTTTGACAGGGCCGCAGAGTATTATAAAAAGGCATGATTTTATCAAGGAATAACCAGTCAGAAGTATATGATAAAGGAGAATCATATGGAACAATGTAAAGTAGTAAACCTGTACAATTTAGAAGAAACGCTGGCTGCTAAGCTGTTAGAAGGCGTGGAATATCCCTGGGAGGCTTTAAAGGGAATCAGCGATTTTATCCGCAAAATCGGGCCGACGTTAGATCCTGCGGTATATGAGAAACGGGGCGAGGAAATCTGGGTGGCAAGGAGTGCGCGTGTTGCGCCGACGGCATACTTAAACGGGCCGCTGATTATCGACGAGGAGGCGGAGATCCGCCATTGTGCATTTATCCGCGGAAGCGCAATTGTAGGAAAAGGATCGGTAGTGGGCAACTCAACCGAACTCAAGAATGTCATTATTTTCAACAGCGTTCAGGTGCCGCATTACAATTATGTGGGCGATTCCGTTTTAGGCTATAAATCCCACATGGGAGCCGGCTCGATTACCTCGAATGTGAAATCGGATAAAACGCTTGTTGTGGTAAAGGATGGAAAACAGGAGATTGCAACCGGACTGAAAAAATTCGGAGCCATGCTCGGCGATTATGTCGAGGTCGGCTGCAATTCGGTATTGAATCCGGGGACGGTGATCGGCAGGCATACGAATATTTATCCGCTGTCTATGGTGCGCGGCGTGGTGCCGGCGGAGTCAATTTATAAGAATAAGAATGAGGTTGTGCAGAAAGGGTAGCGCAAAATAATGCAGAGCCGGGGGCAGAAATCGGAAGAAGATTTCTGCCTTTTTGTAACGGCAGCCGTCTGAACTCTTACGTCTTTTTTAAGTTATACGATTCATTTTGCACGGAATCCTTGCAAGTCATCCCAAAAAGAGTTATACTTAGTCTTAAGTTTAAAAACCACATCAGGAGGTATTGCAATGATAGAAGCAACGAGCTGTGGTGGTGTGGTAATATTTCGTGGTAAAATTCTGGTACTTTACAAAAATTACAAGAACAAGTACGAGGGCTGGGTGTTGCCGAAGGGAACGGTAGAGCCAGGGGAAGAATATAAGGAAACGGCCACCCGTGAAGTGCTGGAAGAAACCGGGGCGAAAGCATCTATTATCAAATACGTCGGAAAGAGCCAATATTCCTTTACTG
>CANDKL010000291.1 GCA_947385255.1 uncultured Roseburia sp.
ATCCAGCGTTTTGTCCTCCGGGGCTCCGAGCCTGGTCACCGTTTTCCCGTCAAGCGTCTTTGGAATCGACAGCGAGCTGCTCTTCTTTCCCTTCTGAAACGAAATTTTGTAAATCCATGCTTCCTTTCCGTTTCTGGAGGTATAGGCGTGGTATGTAAATACCCCTTCTGTCCGCACAGTCTCCTTTGAAAGATCCCATGCGCTATTCTTCGGCGCCGCCTGTACATCTGTTCTGCCAAACGCAAGCCATACCAGCATAAATGTACACAAAACCGTAAAAATTTTCTGCTTCATAACAAGTCCTCCCTTTCTTTTGTAAAAATACCTTCTCAAAAAAGTAACATGACTTATTATATCACAGTATTACCGTTTTGTAAACAGACGGGTTTATATTTATTCCTGCTCCGAATCATTGCGAAGCTCCTGGATGATTTCCTCCAGCTCCGCGATCATTTCCTCCCGGTTCTCCTCTTCCCTTACCAGTGCAAGCAGTACGTTATGCCTGGACTCTTTTCCGTTGGCCTTCGCGATCATGGATCTTGCAATATACTCCTCCTTTGTCATCGCCGGACGCAGCTTTCTGGCGTACTGCGTTTTGTAACGTTCGATCCCGCATTCCTCCAGCAGCCCTTTCTTTAACAGGGAGCGTATCATATTATGCACCAGGCCGTTGCCCCACGTATCCTTTACCTTCATGTTTACAATGTCTACGCTTGTGTATGGCGCTTCTCCTGACCAGAAAATATCCATCATGCGTTCTTCACTCTTTGTCAATTTCTTTTCTTCTGCCAACATTTTGTTGCCTCCTTATTTCAGATCTGTCTTTAACATAGGTCCCCTGCACTTATTAATAATAAATTCGCGCCAATTTGTCAAGTCTTTTTAGAAATATTTTCTAATTTTTTGTAATAAATCGATTTTTTTCACATCCGCAGCTATGCAATTCGCGGCTTTATCACATTATATTCGGAGAGCAGGGCATACAGATACAAAACCTGTCTATATCATAGGACATCCAGCAAAAACAGCCCTTCCGGAGATGCAATTCCCCGAAAGGGCAGTCTTCTCACTGTGCTTTCACAGCTTTATTTACCTTTTACCTTAACGCTCTTTGCACCTTTTCCTTTAAAGAGATTGGTATAGGCTTTCTTCTTTGCCTTCGGTACGGTAATCGTTACCTTCTTTGTTACGCCCTTCAGTGCTTTCTTACCTACCTTTGTAAGGCTCTTGGACTGTACGGTAATCTTATTTAATTTCTTAGCGCCGTTGAATGCACTTGCGCCAATCGACTTAACGCTCTTTCCGATGGTAACCTTCTTTAAGTTCGTGCAGCCCGCAAATGCAGATGCGCCGATCGAGGTTACGTTATTTCCGATGGTTACGCCCGTGATCTTCGTCTTCTTGTTCAGTGCTTTCTTGGCAATTTCCGTAACCTTATAGGGTTTTCCTTCAATCGTAACAGAGGCCGGAATCTTCACGTTGCCCTTCTTGCTGTTTCCCTTATATCCGGTGTAGGATACGGTACCGCCGTCTGCCGTCGCAGTCAGCACCAGATAATTGGCGCCAGATACCGTGTAAGCCTTGCCAACCTCCGGAATTACGGGCGCCGGCTGCTGATTGTTATTATTGTTATTATTGTTATTATTGTTGCCGCCCTGATTATTCGATGCGGCATTCACCTTAACGGTAAAGCTCTTTTCAAAGCCGCCATCTTCCGTCGTAGCCGAAATCACGGCCTCGCCGGCTGCAACTGCCGTAACAACACCATTTTCTACGGTTGCCACTGCCGGATTGCTGGATTTCCAAATGACGTTCTTGTTGTCTGCATTTTCCGGAGAAACAACTGCGGTTACCGTTACCTTTGCGCCGATTTCCAATGCGTTCGCCGGTGCTCCGCTTAATTCGATTCCGGTTACAGGTACAACTGCCGGTGCATTTACACGAACCTTAAAGCTCCTTGTAAAGCCGCCGTCTACCGTTGTTACGGTAATCTCTGCTTCGCCGCCGCCTACTGCAGTCACAACGCCGTTTTCTACGGTTGCTACTGCCGGATTGCTGGAGGTCCAGGTTACAGCCTTGTTGTCTGCGTCTTCCGGTGCAACAACAGCCTCTACGGTTACCTGTGCGCCGATCTCCATTGCCCTTGACGGAGCTCCGATGATCCGAACGCCCGTTACCGGGATGGATGTAACTGCATTTACGGTACAGGTTGCCGTCACGCCGTTTGCACCCGACGCAGTAATGACTGCCGTTCCGGCTGCCTTTGCGGTAACAACGCCGTTCTCGTCTACGGATGCGATGTCCGGTTTGTCAGAAGAGAATGTAACCGTCTTATCGGTTGCATCGTCTGGCTGTACCGTTGCCGTAAGCTCTGCCGTATTGCCGACCTTGATCATAACCTCTGCGGGAGCTATGGTAATGCCGGTTACTTTAATTACAAGCTTGCTTGCCGCTTCCTGATATTTCTGTACGGCAGCATTCACTTCTTCCTGCGTAGCGATAATATTCCCGATAACTGCCTGTATATCCTGTACTGCCAATGCATAGGCCGCATAAGAATCCTCTGTATATTTCTCTGCGTTTGTATCGGCAGAAAACAGTGCGTCAAGCGCTTCCCTTTTATCTATCAGCGCTTCGTCATGCTCTGTCCCATATACATTAATCTCAGCTGCGCTTGCAAATTTCGCGCCCGAATCGGAAACGACATCCAATGCATTCAGTCTTACATAACGGGCCTGTACAGGCGCCAAAAATTCTACGGTCTGCAAAGTGCCGTCATCTACAAAATCGCCGGCTGCAGCGACGGTCCAGTTCTCATTGTCTTCGCTTACATAAATCACATACTTGTTAATGAATCCGTTACGGGTTCCTGTACTGTTGGCAGGTCTTGGATAATAGGTATAAGACGATACGTCATACACTTCACCCAGATCAGCGGTAATCCAGAGATTCTCTATCTCATCGCCATCCCACAGGCTGTGCCAGAACGTATTATTATTCCCATCAATTGCCAGACTTGCCGGTCCTTCTGAGCCTGTCAGTTCCTGCTCACTTCCTGCAGACGCCTCAACAATCGTCAGCTTTACAGGCTCTCCTGAACGTGATACGGCAATCGCGCATTCTGCCGTATATTTGCCGCCTGCAGCGCTTGCTGTAATCACTGCGTTTCCTACCTCTTTTGCCGTAACTACGCCGTTCTCGTCTACAGAAGCAATCTCCGGTGCACTTGACGACCAGGTGATTGTCCTGTCCTCACCCTGCGCTACATATACTTCCGCTTTCAGAGATCGGAAGAGCGTCGTGTAGGGAAAGAGTGTTCTCTACTGTG
>CANDKL010000292.1 GCA_947385255.1 uncultured Roseburia sp.
TGCCTCCAACGTAGACCGCGTGCAGCAGATCATCAATTCCGCCTGTAAATACGGCAGGAAGGTCGTTGTAGAAGGACGCAGCATGGTCAATATTATTTCCACGGCGACGGAGCTTGGCTATCTGGATATTCCGGAGAATACGCTGATTGACGTAGAGCATTTGAAGAATTATCCGGACGAGCAGACGGTGTTAATTACAACGGGAAGCCAGGGCGAGTCCATGGCGGCGTTGTCCCGCATGGCATGGGGCATGCACAAGAAAATTGCAATCAAGCCGAAGGATACGATTATTTTCAGCTCCAATCCCATACCGGGGAATGAAAAGGCGGTGTCAAACGTTATCAATGAGCTGTTCCGCAAGGGTGCGGACGTCATTTTCCAGGATGCGCATGTATCCGGCCATGCCTGCCAGGAGGACATTAAGCTGATTTACTCTCTGGTGCGTCCGAAATATGCGATTCCGGTGCATGGAGAGTACCGTCATCTGATGGCGCAGGGCAAGATTGCAGAGGAATTAGGCTATAGCAAGGATCATATTTTTATCCTTTCCTCCGGCGACGTGCTGGAATTGGACGAGGAGAGCGCTAAGGTGGCCGGACATGTCCATGTGGGCAACGTGATGGTAGACGGCCTCGGCGTCGGCGACGTCGGAAACATTGTTCTTAGGGACAGGCAGCATCTGGCAGAGGAGGGCATTATCATTGTCGTACTGACCTTAGAGGCCGGCTCCGGACAGGTGCTGGCGGGGCCGGATATCGTTTCGAGGGGCTTTGTCTATGTCCGGGGCTCTGAGAGCCTGATGGATGAGGCAAGGCAGGTGTTAGACGGCACAATGCAGCAGATCGTGGATAAAAAAGTGACGGACTGGGGCAGGATTAAAACGGAAATCAAGGATTCCCTAGGGGAATTTGTCTGGAAGGAAACAAAGAGAAAACCAATGATTATACCCATTATTATGGAGGTATAAAAAGACAGGAAAGAGGACAAATGGAACAGGTACAGGAGCTTACGGAAAAACTGACAGCGGCCATTTCGCAGTCGGCAGAATATATCAGATACCAGAATGCAAGGCAGAAGCTTGCCCAGTATCCGATTTTAAAAAAAAGGGCAGACGAGTTCCGGAAGAAAAATTATGACATACAGACCAGCGACGCCGATATTTTTGTGGAAGCAGACGGTCTGCGGCAGGAGTACGCGTATATCACCCAGAACGATATCGTATGGGAGTATCTGGAGGCGGAGAATGCATTCTGCCGGGTATTGCAGCGGGTGAACTGGCAGCTGATGGAGCAGCTGGAGTTTGACGCAGGCTTTGTGGACAGATAGGATTCGATACGGAGGAAGAGATGAGCGTCCGAAAAGTGGTTATGAAAATCGTAAATATCAGTTTTTCTGTTCTGGTCATCATCCTTCTGGTATTTGTACTTTATCGGAGCGGGCAGACGGCATATCGCTTTGGCTACCGTGTTTTTACGGAAAAAGCAGTCAGCCTGCCGGATGAGGGGAAGGATAAGGTGGTTTCGGTCACATCCGGCATGGGGGCAAAGGAGCTGGGGGAGCTTTTAAAGAAAAAGGGACTGATCCGCGATGCGAATCTGTTTGTACTGCAGCTTAGGCTGTCGGCTTATGCGGACAAGATCAAGGAGGGGACATACACGCTTTCGACCTCTATGACAGCGCAGGAGATGATACAGGTGATGTCCCAGGAGGCGGAAAGCACGGAAACGGAAGAATAGGTGGCCTATGATAGTAGATGAACGTCTGGTAACATACATGAATTCTCTGGATACCGGCAATACGGTGTTTTTAGACCGCATTGAGCAGGAGGCTCTGCGGGATTTTGTCCCGATTATCCGGAAGGAGACGCAGCAGTTTTTAAAGCAGCTGCTCGCAATGCAAAGGCCCGCCCGGATTCTGGAGATTGGCACGGCGATCGGATTTTCGGCTCTTTTTATGGCAGAGTATAATCCGGCTCCCTGTGAAATTATAACCATTGAAAATTATCAGAAACGGATTCCTGTGGCAAGGGAGAATTTTAAAGCGGCGGGAAGGGAAGCGCAGATTACGCTTTTGGAGGGCGATGCGGCGGAGCTTCTGCCTGGTTTGGAGGGCGCGTTTGATTTTATCTTTCTGGACGGAGCCAAGGGGCAGTACCTGTTTTTTCTGCCGGAGCTTTTGCGGCTCTTAACATGCGGCGGCGTGCTGGCGGCGGACAATGTGCTTAGGGAAGGCGAGATCGTAGAGTCCCGGTTTGCCGTTCCCAGGCGGAACCGTACCATTCACAAGCGGATGCGCGCGTATTTGTATGAAATCACACACCATAAGCAGCTGATCAGCACGGTGCTTCCCATAGGAGACGGGCTTTCGGTCAGCTATAAAAAAGAATAAGTGGAGGAGTGCGAATGAAACGTCCGGAATTGTTAGTGCCGGCGAGCAGCCTGGAGGTATTAAAAACGGCAGTGGTATTTGGCGCGGATGCAGTCTATATCGGCGGAGAGGCCTTCAGTCTCCGTGCAAAGGCAAAGAACTTTTCCATGGAGGAAATGGCGGAGGGCATTGCGTTTGCACATGCGCGCGGCGCAAAGGTATATGTCACGGCAAATATCCTTGCGCACAATGCGGATCTGGAAGCGGCCCGGGAGTATTTTACAGAATTAAAGGAGCTTGCGCCGGATGCGTTTATTATTTCCGATCCGGGAATTTTTGCGATAGCAGAAGAGATCTGTCCCGAAATCGAACGCCATATCAGTACACAGGCGAACAATACGAATTACGGGACCTACTTGTTCTGGCACAGAATGGGAGCAAAGCGGGTGGTATCCGCCAGAGAGCTGTCCTTACAGGAGATCAAAGAAATCCGGGAACATATTCCGGAGGATCTGGAGATTGAAACCTTTATACACGGCGCCATGTGCATTTCCTATTCCGGAAGGTGCCTGCTCAGCAATTACTTAGCGGCAAGGGACGCCAATCAGGGCGCCTGTACGCATCCCTGCAGATGGAAGTATGCGCTGGTCGAGGAGACGCGTCCGGGCGAATATATGCCGGTATTTGAAAATGAGCGCGGTACATACATTTTCAATTCCAGGGATTTGTGTATGATCGAGCACATTCCGGAGCTGATGGCAGCCGGTATCGACAGTTTTAAAATAGAAGGCAGGATGAAGACGGCGCTTTATGTGGCTGCGGTGGCCAGGACCTACCGGAAAGCAATCGACGACTATATGGAGTCGCCGGAAAAATACAAGGAAAATATGCCGTGGTATTTA
>CANDKL010000293.1 GCA_947385255.1 uncultured Roseburia sp.
GATATGAGGCTGTGACTGGAGTTCAGACGTGTGCTCTTCCGATCTAACCCATGTACGTGCCCGAAGGATTTTCCGGTATGTATATGCGGCAAGATACCAAAGGGGAAATGCGTCACACGCAAGCCCATTCTTCCGGGAGAGGAGGAGCGAAGAGCGAACAGCAGGGCCAAAAGCGCAAAGCTCCGCGTATTTGAGCGGGCAAAAGCGCAGACAGTAATCCAGAAAGCGAGATGAGAACAGGATATGAAAAGGCAGGTAACCCGTAATGATGCCATAAAAAGGGGTATCAAAACGAACTATTATGTGGAGGGCAATACCGTACGCCGCTTAGAAGGGGAGCCGGAGGAGCGCAGGCAGCGCCAGCTTGAAAAGGAGCGGGAGCAGAGGAAGCGCAAAAACCGCCGCATCGCAAGGCGCAACCAGGAACGCGCCATGCATGTTAATTTGGGAGACGTCCTGTTTTTTACGGCGGGACTGATGGTGTTCTGCAGCGTATGTATTGCGTACATACAGCTTCAGTCTGATATTACGGCCAGGACAAAGCGGATTTCCGCGCTGCGTCTGAATATTGAGAGCCTGAGCGCGGAAAATGACGCGGCAGCCAGGCGGATTGAGCTGACGACAGATTTGGAGGCCGTGAAGGAAAAGGCGCTGGAATACGGAATGAAGTATGCCAGGGAGGATCAGATTATGTATTACAGCATAGAAGAGAATGACTATATGGACCAGTATTCTGATATACCGGAGAAATAGCAGGCAGATACAGAGGGATAGAAGTGCAGGCAGAGGGAATATACGCAAACAGATTTCTGAAAAGAATGCAGAAGAAGCTGATGCTGCTGTTTCTTTTTATATTACTGATATTATGCGGGATTATCGGCAGACTGATGTATATTGAAGAAACCAGCGGGGAAAAGTATGAAAAGATCATTCTTTCACAACAGGCCTACGATAACAGGGCCATTCCGTTTAAGCGCGGGGATATTGTAGACGCCAGGGGAAATATCCTTGCGACCAGCGTGGACGTATACAATGTCGTCCTGGACTGCTGGGTGTTAAACCAGACCAAGGAGGACCGGGACAAGACGGTAGCAGCCTTAGTGGAGTGCTTTCCGGAATTAAAGTCAGAAGAAATCTACCAGACGATAAAAGAAAAAAAAGAGAGCCGGTACCAGGTGCTGCTCAAACGCTGCCCGTACGAGCAGGTGAGGGAATTTACCGAGCTGCGGGAGGCGTCTGCCGAGGAGGCGGAGAAGAGAAAGAAAAGCAAAACATCCGATACCGAAGAATCCGGAGAGATCAGTGAAAATGCGGTATGGTTTGAAAAGGAATACGTCCGCAGGTATCCGTATGATTCCCTTGCGGCGTCTCTGATTGGCTTTGTATCCTCCGGCGATGTCGGCACTATAGGACTGGAGAATTACTACAACAGTACATTGAACGGCGTCAACGGACGGGAATACGGGTATTTAAACGCGGACAATAATTTCGAAAAAACAACCAGGCAGCCTAAGGACGGGCATACGCTCGTATCGACCATCCATCAGCCGATTCAGGCCGCGGTTGAGGAGAAGCTGGCCAAATACTGCGAGGAGAATACCAACGGCTACGTGCAGGGGGACGGCTGCCTGCATATCGCGGCAATCGTTATGAACCCCCAGAACGGAGACGTCTATGCCATGGCGAACAATCCGACCTTTGATTTGAATCAGCCAAGGGATCCCTCCCTGTATTTTACAGAGGAGGAACTGGCAGGCCGCAGCGAGGAGGAGAAGCTTGAGCTTTTGAATAAGCTGTGGGAGAATTTCTGCGTGACCTATACGTATGAGCCCGGCTCTACAATGAAGCCGATGACAGTGGCCTGCGGCTTGGAGACCGGGACGCTAAGCGGCGACGAGGCATATGTATGCGACGGAGTCGAGGTGATTAACGGATCAGAGGTGCACTGTGTCAACCGTGCCGGGCACGGGACGGAGACAGTACAGCAGGCGCTGATGGATTCCTGTAACGATGCGCTGATGCAGATGTCCTATTCCATCGGCCAGGAAAATTTTACGGAATACCAGAATATTTTCGGGTTTGGGCAGCGGACAGGCATTGATCTGCCGGGAGAGGAACGGGGGCTGCTCAATTCCTCCAAGAAGGCTCTGGATCTGGCAACCAATTCCTTCGGGCAGAATTTTAACTGTACGATGATTCAGCTGGCGAGTGCATTTTGCTCCCTGATTAACGGAGGAAAATATTATCAGCCCCATGTGGTGAAGCGCATTCTGGACAGCGAGGGAAATGTTGTCGAAAATATAAAGCCGGTGGTATTAAAGGAAACCGTTTCCAAACAGACCTCGGAGAAGATAAAGTCTTATCTGTTCGCTACCGTGTCTGAGGGAACCGGTCATGAAGCAAAGGTAGACGGTTATTCTATGGGCGGCAAAACAGGAACCGCGCAGAAGCTGCCAAGGGATGCAAAAACCTACCTGGTTTCCTTTGTGGGATATGTACCGCAGGAAAATCCGCAGCTTATGATTTATCTCATAATTGATGAGCCGAATGTAAAGGAGCAGGCGCACAGCTCTTATGCACAGGGTGTTGCAAAAGAGATATTAGAAGAAATTCTTCCTTATTTGAATATATACCCGGATGAGGAGCTGACGCAGGAGCCGGAGGATGGCCAGGATCCGGAAGGCAGCGGTACACCGGAGGATGGCCAGACACCGGAAGGCAGCGGTACACCGGAGGACGGTCAGACACCGGAAGGCAGCGGTACACCGGAGGACGGTCAGACACCGGAAGGCGGTGAGCCGCCGGGAGACGAGTACGGGGATATCTTTGAGGAATAATTTTTAAGCACAGAAGAAATCATAACCTCATAAAAGCCGTAATAGAATGAAAGAAAGGTGCTTTTATGAGGCTTTGCTTTATGTTTCGCTGTAAAACGTTTAACCGGCAGAAGATAATGGTTGTCTTTACGGGCGTTGTGCTTATGATGGCGCTTTTGATGGGGCGTCTCGTTTATTTAATGGTATTCTGCTCCGAGTATTACGGGCAGAAGGCGGAGGATCTGCACGAAAGGGAACGCGATATCAAAGCGGCGAGAGGAAAGATCATAGATACGACAGGCGTTGTGCTGGCTGCAAATAAAACGGTCTGCACCATATCCGTCATTCACAGATCGGAAGAGCACACGTCTGAACTCCAGTCACAGCCTCATATCTC
>CANDKL010000294.1 GCA_947385255.1 uncultured Roseburia sp.
TTCGGGACGCGTTCATTTCCACCATTTATATCGGGGGCGGGACGCCCTCCTGGCTGCAGGAGGATTACATTGTGGCGCTGATGAAGGAAATTTACCGGAATTTCCGGGTGGCGGAGGACGCGGAGATTACAATAGAATGCAATCCGGGAACATTGACGAGAACAAAGCTGGAATATTATAAGATGAGCGGCATTAACCGTTTGAGCATCGGTCTGCAGTCCGTACATGACGATGAGCTGAAGCATCTGGGAAGAATCCATACGTTTGAGCAGTTTTTGCGTAATTTCGGGCTGGCCAGAGAGTGCGGATTCTACAATATCAATGTGGATTTGATGCAGGCTTTGCCCTGGCAGACGGTGGAAAAGGCGTATCAGTCCCTGATCAAGGTGATTCAGCTAAAGCCCGAGCACATTTCATCCTATGCGCTGATGATTGAAAAGGGAACGCCGTTTTATGATTTGTACAAGTTTGACGTGGTAAAATTAGAGGCCGGGATGCCGCCGGAGGATCTGCCCTCGGAGGATACGGTCTATCAGATTGGCGTTATGACGCAGGATGTTCTGGCCGAGAACGGCTATGAACGCTATGAAATTTCCAATTATGCCAGGAAGGGCTGCGCATGCAGGCATAATATCGGCTATTGGCAGAGGAAGGAATACTTAGGCCTCGGTCTTGGGGCAGCGTCGCTTTTGAACGAGGTGCGCTACAGCAACGTCCGGGATTTGGAGCAGTACATTGAGCTGTCTTACGACTGTGTGAACCTGCGGGAGGAGGCGGCTCCTCTTAGCCGGAACGCCCAGATAGAGGAATTTATGTTTCTGGGGCTGCGCATGACGGAGGGGATTGACAAGAACCGGTTTTACCGTACGTTTGGCTTTACCGTCGGACAGATTTACGGGAATGTGATACAGGAGCTGGAGGCAGAGGGGTTGATTTGCAATACGCCGACGCAGCTGTATTTAACCGATCGGGGCATTGATCTGAGCAACTATGTGCTGGCGCGGTTTTTGTTTTAAAATCACATGGGTCACAGGGCAGCTTGTCTAAGCTGCCGCATAGATTTAGAAAGCAGAGAGGGAGCTATGGTTAGAATCAGAAGCATGGAAAAGAAGGATAAACAAGAGGTACTGGCAATGATGCGGGTATTCTACGATTCACCCGCAGTGTTCCATACCTCCTCGGATGCGGTATTGGAACGGGACGTGGAGGACTGCCTGGGCGAGCTGCCGTATATAGAGGGCTTTGTGTATGAGGACGGCGGAACGCTGGCCGGGTATGCTATGATAGCAAAGGGGTATACGACCGAGTACGGCGGGCTGTGCGTCTGGCTGGAGGATTTGTATATTAAGCCCGAATACCGCAGGCGGGGACTTGGCCGGGCGATGCTTAGCTATCTGGAGGAGCAGTATCCTGAGGCAGTACGGTTTAAGCTTGAGGTGGAGCGGGAAAATGAAGGGGCGGTTTTAGCCTATAAACGAAGCGGGTATGGGATATCGCCTTATTTTGAGATGACGAAGGAGCTGGGGGAGGGGTAAGGGCCTTCGGTGTGATTGATAAAAAATGCAAGTCAGGAGGAAAATAAAATGGTGAAGCACATAATTTTATGGCAGCTAAAGGATGAATATTCACAAGAGGAAAAAGCGAGGATCAAGCAGGAAATCAAAACAGGGCTGGAGGGCCTGAGGGGAAGGATTCCGGGCTTGATTGATATTCAGGTTCAGACAGAGTGCCTGCCGTCCTCTAACGCGGATTTGATGCTGGATTCCACGTTTGAGGACGAATCGGCATTAAAGGGCTATGCCGTTCATCCGGAGCATGTAAAGGTAGCGGACGGCAGGGTAAGACCGCACACAAAGACGAGGATGTGCCTGGATTTTGAGGTTTAAAGAGGGTTCTCTGAGCCGGAGGCAGATATGAATTACCGAATTTTAGTGGCAGAGGATGACAGAGGCTTAAATCAGGGAATCCGTCTTGCCCTGCAGAAGGAAGAGATTTTGTTTGATACTGCCTATACGTTGGCAGATGCCAGGGCAATATGGCAGCAGAACAGGCCGGATATGGTGCTTCTGGATGTGAATTTTCCGGATGGAAGCGGCTTTGATTTTCTGCGGGAGCTGCGCCGGACGTCCGATATCCCGATATTGATGATTACTGCAAACGACATGGAGTCAGACGAAGTGACCGGCTTAACGCTTGGAGCGGACGATTATATTACAAAGCCCTTCAGCTTAATGGCGCTGCGCGCCCGTGTGGAAAATATCCGGAAACGCCAGGAGAGGCCCCGGAAGCAAATTTATTATGAGGAAGCAGGCTACCGCTTTGATTTTGAAAGGCTGGAATTTTATGCAGGCGGCCAGCTCCTTCATTTAAGCGCACCCGAGCAAAAGCTGCTAAAGCTGCTGGTTGTACACTCCGGCCAGACGCTCACCAGAGAGCTTCTGGCCGATCACATCTGGACAGACGGCATGGAATATGTAGACGAAAATGCGCTTTCCGTTACCGTCAGCCGTTTGCGCAGAAAGCTGGAAATCAAAGGCCAAAGCAGCCCGATCCATACGATTTACGGAATCGGGTATGCCTGGACATGTACGGAGGGATAAATATGTTTGGATCAAACAGAGTGGTACTGCGGTTAGATGAAATGATCACAGACGCCATCAATGGCACATTTACCGAATCCGATTATACCGAATCTGAGCTTTCCCGTCTGGAGAGCAAATTTCGCCAGTACCTGGCCGGAAAGGAAGCAGCGGCAGAACGAATACAGACGGAGCGCGCTGCCCTTCAGGCGCTTGTTACGGACATATCACATCAGACCAAAACTCCAATTGCGAACATCAGCCTGTATACGCAGCTGCTTGAGGAAATCAGTCCGCCCGAGCTTCTGCCCTATGTGCAGCAAATCCGTCTGCAGACAGAAAAGCTGGATTTTCTGATCCAGGCGCTGACCAAAATTTCCCGGCTCGAAAGCAACATGATAAAGCTGCAGCCTAAGCCGCAGCCCGTATCGCAGCTGATAGCCCAGGCTGTCCGGGAAGCCAGAGGGCAGGCGGCTGCAAAGCGCATGGCCATTTGCATTGCCCGGTATGAGGACGCTGTGGCGTTGTACGATGCGCGCTGGACAAAGGAGGTACTGGGGAATTTGCTGGACAACGCAGTGAAGTATTCGCCGGAGGGCAGTACGGTGACGGTATTTG
>CANDKL010000295.1 GCA_947385255.1 uncultured Roseburia sp.
AGAATACCTTCGGCATCTCGCTCCAGTAATCCAGCGATCCGCCGTAGCGCACCCGGAACAGCTCGCTGGTGTCGCTGTTGCTGTAAATCGTCACCGGGTATTTTTTGGCCAGCTCAATTAACGCCCGCCGCCTTTGCTCCGCCGCCGTTTTAAAGCCGAGTACAGTCGTTGAAAAAATCAGTCCCAGATCCGAAAACGAATCCTCTGACTTTTCCAGCTTAAAATATTCCTGCAGCTGTTCTAAGATATCAACGGTGAGCATTTCCTCCAGGAGATTCCCGCCGTTTACACACTGCTGCGCCCAGATAGCCGCGTCAAAATAGCCCTGCAGGTATCCCGGCAGCTCCGGGCGGAGCATGTCGTAGCTGTTGCGCTCATAGAGGCTTCCTACAAATGCAATTTCATTTTGGTACGCCGCCAGATCCGTCCCGTTTTCCCGTACAAAATCCAGCCGCTTTGTATTGACTGCCAGCGGCAGATGCCAGATATGCTTTACGCCCATGCCGGTAAATTCCAGAAAATTTGTCTTGTCAAAGGTAAAGAAATAATTGCAGTCTTCAAATACCTTTCGGTTGTACATGCTGATCAGCGGATTATCGCAGGTCCAGACGACGTACGGAATGCGCAGCTTGGCACAGACTGTCGTAATCAGGGCAAAGTAATTGACCGTAAAAACCATATCGCATTTTTCCTGCAAAATCATCCCTGCAAGCTGTTTTTCAAATTCCGGATCCGCATCATAACACGCCAGATCCTGCTCTACCGTTACATATTCATAGCCCAGATTGGAGAAGGCCTCAAATATATCCAAATAATTATAAGCCTTCCACCGATATACCAGGATCCGCATTTTCGTTCCTCCTGCCGTCCCTTTTCACGCCTTTTCCGGCTGCCTCTTCTGTTCGTTATTCGTCGTAGATATTTACGATTTCCCCGTCCAGAATCCGGTTCATATTTTTTACCGCGCAGAAATTCCCGCACATGGAGCAGGTATCTTCCTTTTCCGGCGCAGCCTCGGCACGGTAGCGCCTGGCCTTTTCGGGATCGATGGCAAGCGCAAACATCTGCTCCCAGTCGAGCTTTTTCCTTGCCGTGCTCATTTGATCGTCCCAATCCCTTGCGCCCCGTATGCCCTTGGCAATATCCGCCGCATGGGCCGCAATCCGGGAGGCTATAATTCCTTCCTTTACATCCTTTAAATCCGGCAAGCGCAAATGCTCCGCCGGGGTGACATAGCAAAGAAACGCGGCTCCGTTCATTGCGGCAACCGCTCCGCCAATCGCAGCCGTAATGTGATCGTATCCGGGAGCAACGTCTGTTACCAGCGGCCCCAATACATAAAATGGCGCCCCATAGCAGAGTGTTTCCTGAATCTTCATATTTGCGGCAATCTGATCCAGCGGCATGTGGCCGGGACCCTCAATCATGACCTGTACGTCCTGTGCCCAAGCGCGCTTCGTCAGCTCTCCCAACGTAATCAGCTCCTCAATCTGCGATGCGTCTGTTGCATCCTTCAAGCAGCCCGGACGGCAGGCGTCCCCAAGGCTCAGCGTCACATCGTACCTTCTGCAGATTTGCAGTATTTCATCGAAATGCGCATAAAACGGATTTTCCTCTCCGGTCATTTCCATCCATGCAAAAATAATCGAACCTCCTCTGGATACGATATTGGTCAGCCGTTTGTTCCGTTTGAATTTTCCGGCTGTTTCCTGATTGATGCCGCAGTGAATGGTCATAAAGTCTACGCCGTCCTCTGCATGCATACGCACGATATCCAGCCATTCCTCCGATGTAATCTCCTTTAACGGCTTATGATAATACACAACCGCGTCATAGATCGGCACCGTCCCTATCATCGCCGGGCATTCGCTGCACAATTTCCGGCGGAACCTCTGCGTGTCGCCGTAGGAGCTTAAGTCCATAATGGCCTCCGCGCCCATGTCCACCGCAGAGTGCACCTTCTGCATTTCCAGATCCAAATCCTTACAGTCTCTTGAAACGCCGAGATTGACGTTGATTTTTGTTTTCAGCATTGAACCGATTCCGTTCGGGCGGATGCACCTGTGATTTTTGTTGCAGGGAATAATGGCCTTTCCCGCTGCAACCAGCGCACAGAGCTCGGCCAAATCCATATGCTCCTTCTTGGCAACCGCTTTCAGCTCTTCCGTATAAATCCCCTTGCGCGCCGCATCCATCTGTGTCGTATAATCCATTGTTTTCCATCCTTTCTCCGGAGCATATCCAGACGTTCCTCCCCGTCGGATACATCGAAGCCCTCATCCTCTAAAACTGATAAACCCCGGAAACATTTTCATAATCGCTGTCCCAGTCGCCGTTAATCCCGGTTCCCTTTCCGGAGATTACTACTTTATTTTTATTTTTTGTACGCTTTGTCCGAATCCCTTTATTGGAGCGGAACACCTGCCCGTCGGCAAAAATCCCCTTCTGCACAACGCCGCCTCTGGTTAATTTAATATTGTCAAAGGTTGCCTTCACGCTGTCTCCGTTTAACCGTACCGCAGCCTCTACCCGGGGATAAACGGCCTGGTTGGCCAGCTGAGGATTGGAAAAGCTGCCGATTTTCTTATAGTCGAGATAGACATTTCCCTTTCCCTTTATATCAATGGTAATCATCATATGGTATTTCTTGCCTGCCTTAAGCTCCTTGTTGCCCGGCCGCGTATACTGCTGCCCGCCGGCTGCATTCGACGCCACATTTTCAATCATTGCCATGGCCTTGCCGGTATAGGGCGCCGCCGCGGCCACATCGTACTGGATGCCATAGGAAACTGCGGATAACGGCGTAACCAAAACCAGCTTTGCATGGTATCCGCTTCCGGATCCGCTTAAGGTAATATCCGCCTCAATGCCGGTTGCAGCCTTCGTATTGGCAAGCGTGCTTCCCTTTTTGGTCTTCTTTCTCTTCGCGCTGCTCCAGCCGCCGTATGCTTTGGCATCATTGTCGTAGCTGCGCATCCGGACATAGTAGGTTTTATTCGGTACAAAATCGGTGATCTCCGCCTTTGTCGTCCCTTTTTTTACAACGACAGTTTCTGCTTTTTTAAAATTTTTAGAAGTTGCGTACTGTATTTCATAGCCGCCGGCCCCGGCAACCTTGCTGTAGCTTATCTTTAAGGCGCCGGGAACGGTCGCCGTCAGCTT
>CANDKL010000296.1 GCA_947385255.1 uncultured Roseburia sp.
TCTGTTTTGTAAAGCTGCTGGCGTTTCATCGCCTGATCAAAATCCACCAGATGGCCGTCAAATTCCGGTCCATCCACACAGGCAAATTTCACCTCGTCCCCTACTGTCAGACGGCAGGCGCCGCACATTCCCGTGCCGTCTACCATAATCGGATTCATGGAAACAACCGTCGGAATCTGTAATTTCTTCGTTAGAAGGCAGACGAATTTCATCATAATCATCGGCCCAATGGCTACGCAGTGATCATACACCTTACCTTCATCTACAAGCGCCTGAAGCTGGTTTGTACCCATGCCGTGGAAGCCGTAGCTGCCGTCGTCCGTCGTCACGTAGAGATTTGTGGCAGCCTTCTTCATCTCGTCCACAAGAATCAGAAGATCCTTTGTCTTCGAGCCCATTATCACGTCGCAGTCTACGCCATGCTCATGCAGCCATTTTACCTGCGGATACACCGGAGCCGTTCCTACGCCGCCTGCAATAAATACGATTTTCTTCTTCTTAAGATCTTCTATGTCCATATCAATCAGCTCAGAAGCACAGCCTAACGGTCCTACAAAATCCTGGAACGCATCGCCCTCCTTAAGCTCTTCCATGCGCATGGTAGAGGCCCCTACCGTCTGGAATACGATGGTAATGGTGCCCGCTTCCCTGTCGTAGTCGCAGATGGTAAGCGGAATGCGCTCTCCTTCATTGTCGATTTTTACAATTACAAACTGCCCTGGCTCACAGGTCTTTGCCACTCTGGGGGCTTTGACATCCATAAGAAAAATCTTGTCTGCCAATTTTTTTCTTTTTACGATTGGATACATTTTTGTCCTCCTCAACATTTTTCCAAAAAAGTTTAAAGGCGGTGTAATGCCGCCTTTTTTATCATACTCGATCCCTGTCTAAAATTCAATGAAAAAATTGCAGATAATCCAAACGTTTACGGAGTCTGCTGCACTGTTTCCGAATAATCCGCAAACTCATATCCGGCTTCCCGCACCTTATCAATAAACGTTCCCAACACATGCGTATTCGTCCAGGACTCCGCATGCAGCAGATAAATCGCCCCCGGATGCAGTCTGTCTAACATCTTCTGTAAGGACTCTGCTTCATCCGGCTGATTCTCTACGTCATAATCCAGATAAGCAAAGCTCCAGAATACACCCCGATAGCCGCAGTTATTTAAAACCGCAAGCGACTGCTCGCTGAATTTGCCTGCCGGAAACCGAAACAGATACATATCATAATTATAATTCTCTTTCACGAAATTATGGACGTCCATAACCTCTTTTTCCTGCTCATCTAAGGACTGGCTCGGAATTCCCGCAGCCGGATGCGTCAGCGAATGGTTCCCCAGAATGTGTCCGTCGTCTATTATCTGCTTTACCAGCTCCGGAGATGAATTGATGTAGGGCTGTGTCACAAAAAACACGGCTTTTACGCCTTTTTCCTTCAGGGTACTTAAAATATCAGGCGTACATCCATATTCATAGCCTTCATCCAGAGTCAGATAGATCTTCTTCTCCGTCGTTGGGATGATAAAATCCGCCGTATAATCCTTAAACTTTTCCTGATAGCTCAGACAGCCGGTCGGACGGTTCTGTTCATCTACGTTTGTGCCCTGTCCCCAGTCCAGTATTTCGCCGCTTAACCCGCTTATATTATCAATTGCCGGATAGGAAAGCCGGATGCCGCTCTTGCTGTCCTCCTCTGAAGAAGCCGCTTTGCCGTCTAACTCATCCACAGGCAGTTCCTCCGTTTCGCCGTACTGTGCATAAGTGTCCTGTACCGCCTTTGTAATGGCCTTGGCATAAGCTGTCATCTTCTCGTCGAACAGCCGGTTATCCTCTTCGCTGTTGATGAAGCCAAACTCAACCAGGCATGCCGGCATGGTTGTGTTGCCGATCACATAGTAATCCGATCCCTCGCCCGTCTCCGTGCCGATTTTTACGCCACGATCCCTCTGAACGCCTGCAGCTACAATTGCATTGTGTATGTTATTGGTTAAAGACTCTGTCACGCTTCCGGCGCTGCCTGTCATCCAGGTCTCAATACCGTATCCGTCTCCTTTATTACGGTGCAGGGAAACAAAATAATCTGCATCCGATGCATTTGCAATTTCCACTCTGTCCTTTAAAAATACCTTTGTATTGTTGTCCTCTCTGGTCATGACAACCTCAATGCCGGCGCTTTCCATCTCCTTTTTCACTTCCTGCGCCAGCTTCCAGTTATCCTCCGATTCAATCCTGCCATTGTAATCACAGCCTGGATCTACACCGCCGTGACCAGGATCCAGACACACGCGAAGTCCCTTTTTCTCATCCTCCTTAGCCTGTGTATCGTCCTCTATCGGCTTTACGCTCTCCGTATCCTGCATGACAGGCTTTTCCGCTTTGGGCTTTGTCAGCTTTTCTACCAATTTGCCGTCGTTTAGCTTCTTATCCAAAAACCCGCATACCAGCAGGGTCAAAAGCAGAATCCCAATACACAAAAGCCATTTTACAACCGCCTGTATCACATAGGCACGGCTGTGCCTTTTCTTCTCAACGATGTCCCGTCTTCCATTGCTTTCTCTGATATATTTCATTTTTTATCCTCATCTGTCTTATTATTTTCCCCAAAAGCTGCCTATATAGTATAACATAATCCCATTCAAAAAACATACCCGAAATTTGGAAATAATTCTTAAGAAAAACGAAACCTTTTTTCTGATTATGAAAAGTATACCAACTCATCCTCCGGCTTTTGGGCAGGCTCTATGCGGACCGGATAAAGCACCGGGCCCTTGCCCTTGTATTCCATGGCGAATTCCACTCGAATTTCCGCGACAATATGAATCCAGGATTTGTGCGGAATGCTTTTGGAATCCGCATATTTGCATTTAAAGCCCAGAAATGTAATGTCCTCAATGCAGCAGGTCATGGCAAACCTGCCCGGCACAAAAACACCCTTTTTCATTTTGTCCGGATTATAGACAAGACCTGTAAACTCGACCTTTTTTCCGTCGTATTTTTTGTAATTCTCCTGTGCGTCCATATACCAGATTGCATAATCCGCGTCTGAAATTTCTATGACATCCTGATTGATATCAAACGGAAGCTCCTCCTCGCTTTCGTCAATCC
>CANDKL010000297.1 GCA_947385255.1 uncultured Roseburia sp.
CACAGTAGAGAACACTCTTTCCCTACACGACGCTCTTCCGATCTCCGGCTGCGCCAATATGATTGTCCTTTAAGAGTACACCGTCGGTCAAATTATACCGATGGTTGTGACCGCCTCCGATCCGAACTGCGTATTTTTCAAAAATCCGGTTATTCGGACTTGTTTTCCGGGTATCTAACAGCTTGATTCCCGTTCCCTCAAGCAGCTTGGCAATGGAATGGGTATAGGTGGCAATTCCGCTCATCCGCTGCAAATAATTCAAAGCCGTACGCTCCCCGGACAAGAGTACGCGGATATCTCCCTTCACCTTTGCCATCCGCTCTCCTGCTTTCACTGCATCTCCATCCTTCACCGAACAGGTAATCTCCGTTTTTTCATCCAGAAGCCGGAATACCCTTGCAAATACAAAAAGCCCGCAGATAATCCCGTCCTCCTTGCAGATCAAATCGACCTCTCCCGGACACGCGCTGCGCATCACTGCGTTTGTCGTTACGTCCTCACTGGTAATATCCTCCCTTAACGCGCTTAAAATCAGCGGGTCTGCGTTTAATTTCATTGTGACCTCATCATACATCATGAATTGAACCTCGCAATCTCTTTTAATATATTGTTTTTATAGCGTTCTGCCAAAGCCGCTTCATTACGGTAGGGCTCCAAATCCGGCTTTATATCTTCCTTAAGCCTTCCGGCGGGACTCTTTGCAATTGCCTTTGCCGCGCGTTTTGCAAAAACCAGGCTTTCCAAAAGGGAATTACTGGCCAGGCGGTTCTTGCCGTGTACGCCGTTGCAGGCGGTTTCTCCGACCGCATAGAGCCGCTTCATCGAAGTGCGCCCGGATAAATCCACCTGTATTCCGCCCATAAAATAGTGCTGCGCCGGAACCACCGGAATACACTCGCAAAATACATCATAGCCCTTTTTCCGGCAGTGCTCCACGATATTCGGAAAATGCCCCTTGATTTCCTCCCGTGGAATGTGCTCCATAGAAAGCCAGACATACGGCATATGATCCTTTTCCATCTGCTCGTGAATTTTCTCAGTCAAAACATCCCGCGGCAGCAGCTCGTCTACAAAACGTTCCTTTTTGGCATTGTACAAAACGGCCCCTTCTCCGCGCACCGACTCCGAAATCAAAAAGCTCCGTTCATCTGCCTGCTCCGAATAAAGCGTCGTCGGATGTATCTGCACATAATTGATGTGCTCCACGGCAATCCCATGCGCAAGGGCAATGGCCACACCGTCTCCGGTGAGCTGCCTGTAGTTCGTCGAATGCCGGTACAGGCCGCCGATGCCGCCGCAGGCAAATACCGTATCCTTTGCGTAAATCACCGAAAGTGCCCCGCTGCCGTCACGCACCACGGCTCCGCAGCATAAATTCCCGTCACAGATAATATCGGTCATTGCACAATGCTCCCGTATGGTAATATTTTTTCGCCCGCGCGCCGCCGAAAGCAGCTTTTCGGTAATTTCCTTCCCGGTCATATCCTCATGGAATAAAATCCGTTTGGCGGAATGGCCGCCCTCTCTTGTGAAGCTCAGGCTGCCGTCCGCTTCGCGGTGGAAGCTGACGCCGTACTGCATCAGATCCTGTATCGTATCCTGTGAGGAACGAATCATGACCTCCACCGACGCCGGATTGTTTTCGTAATGTCCGGCCCGCATGGTATCCTCATAATAGCCCGCATAATCCGATTCGTCTCTCAGCATACAAATCCCGCCCTGTGCCAGAAACGAATCGCTCTGTGTCACGTCGCCCTTTGCCAGAATCAATATCTGTGTCTCCTCCGGCAGCTGCAGGGCGCAATAAAGACCCGCGCAGCCGCAGCCTGCGATTAATACGTCTGTTTTCATCTCTCTCCACCGCTTTTATTCCGCCAGTACAAGCATCCGCTCCAGGGGCTTCTTCGCCTGTTCCATCAGCTTATCGTCCAGCACAATTTCCTCCTGCTCCTCCAAATGCTCCAATACCGCCAGCATCTTTTCCAGTGTAACCAGCTTCATATCCGGACAGACCTGCCCGGCAGCCACCGGATAAAACCGCTTGCCCGGATTCTCCTTCTTTAGCTGATGGAATACGCCGGTTTCCGTTGCAATCAAAAATTCCTCCGCCGCATTCTCCCCGGCAAACCGGATGATATCCGCCGTGCTTCCCACAAAATCCGCGGCCGACAGAATCTCCTCCCGGCACTCCGGATGCGCCAGCACCAACGCATGCGGATGCTCCTCCTTTGCATGAAGCAGCTCCTCCTTTGCAAGCTCCTTATGCACCGGACAGTATCCATTGTGGAAAATAAATTCCTTTTCCGAGACCTCCCTTGCTACAAACTGCGCCAGATGCGCATCCGGCACAAAATAAATCTGCTCCTCCTTCAGTCTCCTAACCACGCGCACCGCATTTGAGGAGGTTACACAGACATCCGAAACCGCCTTTACCGCCGCCGTAGAATTTACATAGCAGACGACTGCCGCATCCGGGTACTGCTCCTTGATCCTGCGCACGCCGTCGGCGTCCGCCATATCCGCCATTTTGCATCCGGCACAGCGATCCACCATATAAACATGCTTGTCTGGATTTAAAAGCTTCGCGCTCTCCCCCATAAAGGATACTCCCGCGAACAAAATATTCTGCTGCGAAACCGCCGCTGCCTTTTTCGCAAGAGCATAGGAATCTCCTACAAAATCCGCCGCCTCCTGCACTGCCCCGTCTACATAGTAATGTGCCAGAATCACTGCGTCCTTCTCTTTTTTCAGCCTGTCGATCTTTTCGTAATTGTCCATATCATCCTCCCGGCAGGAGCTTATTATTTCCTGCTCTGTCTGTTTCGTGGTATTTTACCTAAAATTTTGTCCCAGAACGTGTTTGAAAATTGCTTTCTGCTTATATGTATGACCCACTTTGTGGGAGATTTGTACCAACAGATGGCAGGAATGAATTTTCAAACATGCTCTGGGGCATTATAACACAGTTTTGTACAGGTGACAAGACAGTTGTCAAAACAGACTCCTCCGCTGTTACAATGAATGTATCTTTTCACGGGGTTGGGAAATACTTGTCGTGGTATGAGATCGGAAGAGCACACGTCTGAACTCCAGTCA
>CANDKL010000298.1 GCA_947385255.1 uncultured Roseburia sp.
CCGTCTGTACCATTGGCCGCTTCCGTATCACCGGAATATCCCTCCAGGCTTTCCAAATCCCCGGACGGCTGTGAAAGCAGGCCTTCTCCGGCTCCTTCCGCAGACTCCGGGAACAAACCGTCTCCAGAACCATCCGCAGGCTGTGAAAACAAATCGTCTCCGGCTCCTTCCGCAGGCTGTGAAAATAAATCGTCTCCGGCTCCTTCCGCAGGCTGTGAGAACAGATCATCCCCGGCATCATCCGCGGGCCTTGCAAGCATCGCTGTATTCTCTATATTTTCTGCAGGCTGTGCATAATTCTCCGTATTCTCATAGGAGCCTTCCATAGACTCTTCGCCATCCAGGATGTCCGGATCGGAATACAGCTCATCCTCCCAGGAATCATCCTCCGGATCCAAATACCCACCGTCATCTCCCGGCAGTTCTCCCGCTCCCGTACCTTCGGCGCCCTCCTGCACAATGTATCCGCTGTAAAGCCAGATTCCTTCCTTCGGCTCTGTCTGCCCTTCGTCCAGCTCAATCAGTACATGCTGCCCCAGCATCAGCCCGTCGGCATCGTCCATTACAACATAAAACGGATATTTACTGGATGAGGACATATTCTCCTCCCCGCCGGACATATCATCGTTGTCCGAGCTCGGCTCTCCGGTATCCATGCTGTCAACCGTCCCCGTCCAGGTAATCTCCTCATCCACCCTCGAACGCACAATGACATTCACTCCGCTGGAAATCATATTCACATTCTGTTCATTCGCCATTCCCTGTATGCGGTACTCTCCTGTCGAAAGAATCGTCATAAACGCCGACGACTCCTCCTCCGGCGTTTTCCCGTCATTAATGGACTTTATCACACCCGACGCCGTACTGTTCACCTGGGAACTGTCTATCTTCTTCTGAACCTTATCCATCTCCAGCTTTTTGCTGGATTTTTCATATTCCGCCTGTTTGATCTGCGTCTCAATCGTCTGAATCTGCGTCGTATATTCAAACTTGTCGCCCTCAGCCGCCGCATTCCTCTCCTTGGTCAGCTCCTGGATCTGATTCCTGTAATTGCTGATTTCAATATCCTGGTTCTCAAGCTCTAATTTCGCCTGCTCCAGCTCCATCTTCAAATCCTCGGTATCATAGGAAAACAACGGCGTGCCCTCGGCCACCTCATCTCCTACCTCCACTAAAATTTCCTTCACCGTGCGCTCTGAATCTGCATTCACCTCTACGGTTTTCTGCGGCTGCACAACGCCGGAATAACGGTTCTGGGCTCCCGTTGCAACACCCATAATGGCCGAAACCTTCTGGACATATACCCTGTCATTACTGTCCTTGCCGCTATTTCCCAAAAAATACCAGATCCCTGCTGCCGACGCCGCCGCAAGCAATATTGCCCCAAGTATTACTCCTGCTTTTTTCCTGCCCATTCTATCCTCCTGATTATCGTTCCCGATTATGTATTATAAAACGGTCTGTGTAATCTGTCTTCACACAGTACCCGTATCTATCTTATCATTATCTTCTTATAAATACAAATTTTTTTTATTAAATTTTTTTTAAAAAACAATCCGAAGATTACCTTTCATAGGGCAGAAAAATGTTTGTAATAATTCCTCAACCAAAAAAGAGCGAAGACAAGCTCCGCCCTTTTATCTACTCTATAATCAAATTCTCCGTCACAATGCCCAAAGCCGCATACAGCCATCCGTTTTACTTCAGCGGATACTTTTCCGTCAGGCCCTTCACAATCGCTTTCGCTTTCTCCGCAGCAGCCTCGCCCTCTTTTAACATCACGGCAATCGCCTCCGCAATCTGATCCATATCCTCCGTTTTTAACCCGCGGGAGGTCACCGCCGGCGTTCCAATCCGGATGCCGCTCGTTACAAACGGCGATTTCGGATCGTTCGGGATCGTATTCTTATTGCAGGTAATATTCACGGAATCCAGCAGCTTCTCGACCGCTTTGCCCGTCAAATCAAGCGGCGTCAAATCCACCAGCATCAGATGGTTGTCCGTACCGTCCGATACAATCTTGATACCGCGGTTTTGAAGTCCCTTGCAGAGCGCCTGCGCATTCGCCGCAACATTCCTCTGATATTCCTTAAATTCCGGCTGCAGCGCCTCCTTTAAGCAGACTGCCTTTGCCGCAATCACATGCATCAGAGGCCCGCCCTGGATGCCTGGGAAAATGGCTTTATTAAAATTATACTTGTCCGCTGCTTCCTGATTGCACAAAATCATGCCGCCCCTCGGCCCGCGCAGCGTCTTATGCGTCGTCGTCGTCACAACGTCTGCATACGGAATAGGGCTCGGATGTACACCCGCCGCTACAAGCCCGGCAATATGCGCCATATCTACCATCAGAACTGCGCCGCACGCATCTGCAATCTCACGGAATTTCTTAAAATCAATCGTCCTCGCATAAGCGCTTGCCCCGGCAATGATCATCTTCGGCTTGCAGTCCATGGCAATTTCCATTACCTTGTCGTAATCAATGAAGCCTTCGTCATTCACTCCATAAGGCACAATATGAAAATACGTCCCGGAAAAATTCACAGGGCTTCCATGCGTCAGATGTCCGCCATGATCCAGATTCATTCCCATCACGGTATCTCCCGGCTTTAAAATGGCAAACTGCACCGCCATGTTTGCCTGTGCGCCGGAATGCGGCTGCACGTTGGCATAATCGCAGCCAAACAGCTCCTTTGCGCGCTCCCTGGCCAGCTCTTCTACAACGTCAACGCATTCGCAGCCGCCGTAGTAGCGTTTTCCGGGATATCCTTCCGCATATTTGTTTGTCATAATGCTTCCCATTGCAGACATCACCGCCGGACTAACCCAGTTTTCCGATGCAATCAGCTCAATGTGGCTGCTCTGCCGTTCAAATTCCGCCGTAATCGCATCCGCGACCTCGCGGTCTACTGCCTGAATATCTTCTAAAGTGTACATCGCTGTTATTCCTCCATATATTTATTTATGTTAAGCTCGTATCTATTATAAATGACCTATGCTGCGTTTTCAACTATAGATTTTAGATCGGAAGAGCGTCGTGTAGGGAA
>CANDKL010000299.1 GCA_947385255.1 uncultured Roseburia sp.
GTTGCTTTTTTATGTCTATAATATAACACATCTTAGCTTTGATTGCAATAGTCTTTTTTATCCGGCATTACTCTATTACAGCACATTAATTGCTTTTTGCGGGCTGGTTTTCGAAAAATATTGTCTCCCTATTTTGGGACAGTTCCTAAAGTCAGCCATGCCGCACGTCCGGATCTGTAGAGGGGCAAGTCTGCTCGACCCTTTGATATTGACATTCAGAACGAAATTAAGTTTATAATGGAAAGGAAGCCGAAACTATGTTATGATTACATTGCAAGGCTTCCTTTGTTTTAACAGAAGGGGAAGAGTGTCTGGAAGAGGGAAGGGCAGAGGGATATATGAAGATGTTTGGAAAGCAGCCGGTATAGAGGGGCAAAGCAAAAAGGAGGCAGATATGGGCAAAGCAGTTGAAAAGCTAAGGCAGTGCTATGAGAGCGTGCGTGCGAAAACGGATTTTCGGCCGGAGGCAGCGCTGGTTTTGGGGTCCGGGCTGGGGGATTTTGCGGAACAGATAAAAACAGAGGCGGTTCTGGATTACCATGAAATTGAGGGATTTCCGATTTCTACGGTGGCGGGGCACAAGGGTCGGTTTGTGTTTGGCTATGTAGAGGAGGTTCCGGTTGTATGCATGCAGGGCCGGGTGCATTATTATGAAGGATATGAAATGTCGGATGTGGTGCTGCCAATCCGATTGATGAAGCTGCTAGGAGCAGATATTCTGCTCCTTACGAATGCGGCAGGAGGGATCCGGCAGGGCATGCAGGCGGGCGATTTAATGTTGATTACCGGGCAGATTTCTTCGTTTGTGCCGTCGCCTTTGATCGGGGAAAATATCGAAGAGCTGGGAGTACGGTTTCCGGATATGAGCGGGATCTATGACAAAAGGCTTCAGAAAATCATCTGCAGGACGGCAATGAATTTTGAGATAGAGCTAAAGCAGGGGGTTTATCTGCAGACGACCGGCCCGCAGTATGAATCGCCGGAGGAGATTGCGATGTTTCGTACGCTGGGAGCGGATGCCGTCGGTATGAGTACGGCGTGCGAGGCGATTGCGGCGCGTCATATGGGAATGCGGGTTGCGGGGATTTCCTGTATTTCAAACCTTGCGGCAGGGATTTCTCCGGAGCCGCTTTGCCATGAAGAGGTGAAGGAAGCGGCGGATGCTGCTGCGCCGAGGTTTCAGAGACTGGTATATGAGGCAATTCGCCGGATGGGGGAGCGGTGATCGTATGAATATTCGGTTTTTTAATGCGAAAATTTTGCTGCTGCGCGAAAGGAAGGGCCGTATGCCAAAACAGGGCGGCAGCCCGGAGCTGTTTGAGATTGCAGAGGGAGAGCTTTGGGTGCGGGGCAGCCGGATTGTGTATATCGGGAATGGCACGGATACCGGACGTATCGCCGGAGAAGACGGCAAAGCAGGGAGAGGGCTTTCCTGGGACAGGGAGTTTGATGCTGAGGGAAATCTGCTGATTCCGGGCTTTAAAAATGCGCATACCCATACGGCGATGACATTCCTGCGCTCCCTTGCCGATGATCTGCCGCTGCAGGAATGGCTGAATACGCAGGTGTTTCCGAAGGAAGCGCTTCTTACGCACGAGGATATTTATCATTTGTGCAGGCTGGGGATTATGGAGTATTTAACCAGTGGGATTACCGCAAATTTCGATATGTATTTTGCGCCTCTGCCGGGAGCGCACGCTTCGGCGGACTGTGGATTTCGGACGGTGTTTACCAGCGGGCTGAACAATTTCTGCCAGTCGCTTCCTGAAGTAGAGGAGCTGTATCACAGGATTCGCGGGCTGAGTGAGCTGACCGGGTTTGTGATGGGGTTCCATGCAGAGTATACGACCTCGCTTCCGCTTATGGAGGGGCTTTCGGCCCTGGCGGTAAGGGTGAAATCTCCGGTCTGGTTTCACAACGCGGAGACAGCCCGGGAGGTAGCAGAGTGTAAAAGACGTTGGGGGAAAACACCGACGGCGCTGGCCGAAGCGCTCGGAATGTACACGTATGGCGGAGGCGGCTATCACTGTATTTATCTGGAGGACGGGGATTTTGAGATTTTTAAAAAACGGGGGCTTTACGCAGTGACAAATCCGGCTTCGAATCTGAAGCTGGCCAGCGGAATCGCTCCGGTTAAGCGTTTTTTGGAGGAAGGGATTCCGGTGGCGATTGGAACGGACGGGCCGGCGAGCAACAACTGTCTGGATATGTTCCGGGAGATGTTTTTAGTGAGCGGGCTTGCCAAGGTGAAGGAGCAGGACGCTGCGTGCGTGCCGGCGGAGGAGGTGCTGTATATGGCGACAACGGGCGGCGCGCGGGCGATGGGGCTTTTTGACTGCGACTGCCTGGCGGAGGGAAAGCTTGCCGATCTGGTGCTGCTGGATTTAAAGCAGCCGAATATGCAGCCCGAGAACCACCTTGTCAGAAATATTGTATATTCCGGCAGCAAGCAAAATGTGCTCATGACCATGATCAACGGGGAGATCCGATATGAAAGGTTGCATTTTTTGATTGGCGCGGATCCGGCGGAGGTTTACCGGAGGGCGAATGAAATTATCGGGAGGATGAAGGAATGATCATTACATTTGTGCACCATAGCTGTTTTGTGGTAGAGACGGACGAGAGGGTGCTCATTTTTGACTATTTCCGTAACGGAAATGTGAACGGATACGAGTTTACCGGCGTGCTGCCGGAGTTTGAGAAAACAAAGCCGCTGTACGTGTTTGCAAGTCATGCGCACCGGGATCACTTTGACTTGGAAATTCTGCGCTGGGCAAAGGAGCTGCCAGGAATTCACTATATTTTGTCAAAGGATATCCGGCTGTCCGACCGGTATTTAGAGCGCAACGGGATTTCTCCAAAGGTCAAGGAGCAGGTGACGTTCGTACAGCCGCTCAAGACGTATGAGCTGGACGATATGAAAATCCGGACGCTTCGATCTACGGATGCAGGCGTTGCGTTTTTAATAAAGGCGGAAGGAAGGTATTTTTACCATGCCGGGGATTTGAACCTCTGGAAATGGGACGGCGCGGGAGATTTGGTCAACG
>CANDKL010000300.1 GCA_947385255.1 uncultured Roseburia sp.
AAAAGGAGTATCCGGGCATGGTGAAATTTGCAGTCGCTTCCCTTTTAAACGGGATGGATGTGGAGGCAGAGGAGCAATACCGCAGCAGGCAGATTGACATATTGTATCTGGTAAAGACCGATCATCGAAGCTATGCGAAGACGGCTGCGTTATACGCAGGCGACGGGTGGTATCAGCCGGCGGACTGCACGGCGTGTCAGCCGGAGGAACGGCATACGCTGCATGCGTATCTGAATGCCAGAAAATGTGTTTTAGGAGCGGCATACGCAAAGGCGTGCGAATCACTCTGGACACAGGTGAAGGCGATTGCAGAAACGGGCGGCGGCAAGCGGATTTTAGTGCTTGGGACAGAGGAATTTATGTATCCCGCACTCTATGTGGCAGACTGTCTGGAACGCTGCGGCAATACGGTGAAATGCCATGCGACAACACGCAGTCCGATTGCGGTCAGCAGCGAGGAGGACTATCCGGTGCACTGCCGGTATGAGCTGGAAAGCCTGTACGAAAAGGGGCGCCGGACGTTTGTCTACGATTTGGCGCGGTACGACAGTGTGTGGATTCTGACGGACGCCGATCCGGTTATTCCCCAGGGCGTATATTCCCTGGTGAATGCGCTGAGACGGTGCGGCAATGATGATATGAAGCTGTTTTGCTGGAGGTAACTTATATGAAGGAAATGAGAAGCTCCTATCGAAAAGAGGATGTCTGCCTGCTTTTAAAGGATATCACAGGCCTGGTAAAGCCGCAGCCCACAAAGGAGCGGGAGCGGCTGATTCAGTCGGGCGTGCATTACTGTGAAATGCTGCCCGTGGAATATGTGCCGAGCCCGGCCTATATGGATGCATACCGCAGTGCAATCCGGCAGTTTGCGCGGCCCACGGCACAGGCCGTGGAACGGCTGGCTGATCGGGTGATGCGGCAAAGGGGCGGCAAAACCGTTCTGGTATCGCTTGCCAGGGCAGGCATACCGATTGGGATTCTGCTTAGGCACAATATCCGGAAGAGGTATGGGGTCCGGCTGCCGCATTATGCCATTTCCATCATTCGGGGACGGGGCATTGACCGGAATGCGATGGCGTATCTCCTGGAAAAATACGCGCCGGAGCAGCTTTTGTTTGTAGACGGCTGGATCGGAAAGGGAGCTATTTTGCGGGAGCTTAAGAAGGAGCTTCAAAGCTTCCCGGGAGTTTCGCCAGAGCTTGCAGTGTTGGCCGATCCGGCATATGTCGCGGAGCTTTGCGGGACGCACGAGGATATTCTGATTCCGAGCGCATGCTTAAACTGTACGGTTTCGGGGCTTATCAGCCGGACCTTTTTAAGAGGAGATATCATTGGAGCAGGGGATTTCCACGGAGCGGTTTATTATGGGGAGCTTAAAAAGGAGGATTTGTCCTATGCGTTTATAGAGGCGATCGAGAAGGAGTTTGGCCCCAAAAAGGAGCATTTGGAGGAATCTGAAAAAAAGAACGGTCTGCCGGAGAAGGCACCAAAGGCTGTATATGGGAGCGGATGGAAGGAGGCGGAGCAAATTGCGCGGGAATTTGGAATTTCGGATATTAATCTGGTAAAGCCCGGGATCGGAGAGACGACCCGCGTGCTGCTGCGGCGTGTGCCATGGAAGGTGCTTGTGAATGAACAAAGCGCAGGAGATCCGGCTCTGGAGCATATTTTGAGGCTTGCAGAGGAAAAGGGGGTTCCGGTTGTGCGCTATCCGATGAGGTGCTATAAGGCGTGTGGGCTTATCAAGAAAATGGCGGATGCCTGATCCGTTCCGCCGCAGAAAGACTGCGGGGGTAAAGCCCCGCAGTACCTCGCCGTGCCCGAGAGGGGGAAGAGGTTAGAGAATGCCATAGGCTTCGGCCAGAAAGAGGATTTTCCGGGCCCAGTTGGTGTGGGTTTTGTATTCGTTCATGCGTTCCTTCCGGGTGTTTCCGGATACATAGTTTGCGCAGCTTTCGTCCCAGCCCAGAATGGCTTTGGCGTCCTCGTATTCCTCGCGTGTGACGGCGTAGGCTTCACGGATGAGAGGGATTTGCCTGGGGTGGATGGCGGTTTTGCCGATGAAGCCGCAAAGCCTGTCTTCCTTCAGCTCCTGTATGAAACCGCTCTCCCAGCCTGCTCCGCTGTAATACTCCCAGACAGGGCCGGATACGACGTAATTCTGGGCGAACACGGTGATAATGTCGGCAAATATGTCGGCAACCGGGCGGATTTGGTGGATGGTTTCACTGTGGTGGCGGCGGAAGCCGAACAGATGGCACAGGTCATTGCCGCCAACGCGGATGTTTAGGATAGACGCTTCGATTTGGTCCAGCTGGTCTTTGAGCCTGTACAGCACGTCAATGCGGGTCCGCAGATCGACGATCGAGGGGCTTTCCATGATAGGCATGCCATAAAAGCGCCGGTTGTATGTATGGTTGGCTTCCGCCATGGCATGGAGATATGCGGGGGCGTTCTGCAGATCGAATTTCGGCAGGATGAAGCCGCATACCATTTCGCGGGCACTGCCGAGCCGTTGTAAGAGGTGTTCGATTTGGGCAGGCATGCGGACGCGGATGAACAGCTTTGGAATATAAAATTCGGCAGATTGCCGGGCTTTTTCCATCCGGGCAAGGGAGCGGAGCAGGCTCTCTTCTGCTTCGGCGACATGGGAATCGCCGATGGTGTCCTCTAAACAGAGGGCGAGGGAGTAGTCTCTGCCGAGCTTTTCGGTAATGACGGAGTCTGCAATGGCTGGATGATTGGCAGGGCAGTATAAAAGGGCGCCGATGCTGTAGTAGATAGATGCGTTTTTCATGTGTGTCCTCCTTTGATTTCTATAGACAGGTTTTATGATAGCATATGTGGGTGTGAAATGTAACTGACTATGGGTGATTTTTGTATAGGAATGGGCTTGTTATTGTAATGTAAATCTTAATCAGCTATACTAAGGGCGTGCGGATTGATTGCAGGAAAGGCAGGAAATAGCCAGAAAGGGGGCGGACATGCCAAGGACAGTGAGCATCGGATGTCAGGATTTCGAGACGATCAGAAGGGA
>CANDKL010000301.1 GCA_947385255.1 uncultured Roseburia sp.
TCTGCATTGGCAATTCCATTCAGCTGAAGCTCCTTTAAAATTTTCTGCCGCAGCTCCTCCTCAGAAAGCTCCTCCCCCACATCCACCATCGGATCGCCGACATGGTAATAAAAAATACCGGCCGGTATCGCTTCTTTGTCCGGATACTGCTGTCCCATCAGCTCCAATGCCGCGTTCATATAGACGACCAGCTGCAGCTGCAGGCCATAATAGACATTTAAAAACTGAAAGCTCGTGTTGCCCGACTTGTAATCAATGACCTTGACATACAGCTTATCCCCGTCCCCGCAGGTGTCAATCCGGTCAATCCGCCCGCGCAGATGCATTTTTTCCTCTTCACTGAGCTTAAAATTCACCGACTCCAAATCCCCGGCACTGGCAAACGATACCTCAAAGCCCTCCGGCGTGAAGCGTCCCTGCCGGATCTGGTACAAAAGCGCCTCCACCGTACGCTTTAAAATCCGGCGCATCCGCTCCTTTGCGTAGCTGCTTCTGGCATTGGCATACAGCGCCAGATTGTGGTTTGCTCCAAACGCCTGCTCCATGGCTTCCTCCAGCAGCGCCTCGCTTTCCTCCTTTGTCACGGTAAACCAGTTGTAGCGCTGCCGGATGCCCTCGGCAAAATACGCCAAAACCTCATGGATCACCGTTCCGATATCCACCGCAGAAAAGCTGCTCTCCTGCCGCTCCTTTAAAGAAAGTCCATAGGACAGAAAATGGGAAAACGCGCAGGCCGCAAATTGCTCCAGCCGCGTGACGCTGTTTTCCAGCACGGTACCGTAAAGCGCCTTTGTCACAGCCGCCGAAATCGGCGTATCCTGATGGGAAAGCCTTGCCGCCGCAAACAAACGCTCTAACACAGGCTTCCACTCCTCCTGCCCTCCATACCAGCGGCAGAGCGCCGCCCAGTACGAAAGCTTCTCCTCCTCCTGATTTTGCTTCCAGTCCTGCGCTTCGTTTAACCCTTCTATCAAAAGCTCCAGCGCACTCTCCGCCGTCACAATCCGCTCCGGAAACGCTTCCTTTTCTATTTCCCGGACAAAAAGGCCGTCGTACAAATTTAAAACCGTATGGATCAGATAGGAGGCCCGCAGCGCCTTACCCTCCCCGTCTACGCGCGCATAAGACAGATACAGCTTTTCCTTTGGCTTGGTCAAATTCAGATAGAGATAAAACCGCTGGATAAAGGACTGCTCACGCACGGTAGGCGCCAGCTCAACCGCAAGCTCTCCCAAAAGCTCCCGTTCCTGTTCCGACAGAATGCCGTCTGCCCCGCCGCTTTTCGGAATGACGCCGTCATTGACGCCCACGACAAACAGCGCCCGGATCGAATCCAGCCTGGTACGCTCCATGTCTCCAAACACCACCCGATCGTAGCCTGGCGGCAAAATTCCAATCCTGGCCTCCTCATACCCGGTATCCAAAATCCGGGCATACTCCTCCAAACCGATCACCTCATCACCCAAAAGCTCCGTCAGCTTATCCAGCAAATCCATCACTACCCGGTAAATCTGCGCATATTCCTTTGCGTTTTTCAGATCGCCGGCCGCCTCGTACGCCGCTTCCCGCTCCTTAAGCTGCCGTTCGATTTTTCTGCCGCAGATAAACCGGTACAGCGCCTTCGTCTGCTGCGCCACGGTAGCATCCTTTTTCTTCCATTCTTCCCAAAGCTCCGCGAACTGCTCCGCTACCTGATTTCGGACCTCATTGACCGCCAAAAGCTCTTCCTCGCTGCAACCCTTCGGCAAATATAAAAACGGCTCGCTCCATTTGCGGTAGCCCCGCACGCCGGCCGCCACAACATAATTTTCCAGAATATCTGTCTGCGTCGGCGCAATCTGAGACAGGCCGCTGCGCAGATACCGAAAAATACTCTCTCTGGAAAAATCGTACAGCACCACCTCTAAGGCAGACTGCAGAAATTCAATAAACGGATGGAACACCACCGACGTTTTCTGATCCAAAAACAGCGGAATCCGATATTCCGCAAACACCTCCCTGGCATAGTTGGCATAGCCGGGCAAATCTCCGCAGACAATCGCAATCTCCCGGTAACAGTACCCTTCCCTGCGCACCAGCCGTTCAATCTCCCTTGCCGTAAAATGCAGCTCCTGCCGCGGATTTTTCAAACTGTAAATCCCGATATCCGCCCCGTCGGCTTCCAAACGCGTCCGGGACAGCATAAAACGCGAGGCTCCCCCCCGGAACAGATTCTGCTCCAGAAACAGAAGCGCCTCCGAAGCGGCAAAACGGCTGTGCTCTGTATGCTGCAGCAAAACCGGATCCCATACAGGAACATGCAGCCCGTCCGCCATTTCACGCAGAGAACGTATCATTTTTTTACTCATGGCAAATAATTCATGGCTGCCCGCGCTGCGGTAAAAATCCTCCCGGATATCGATGGTGACCGTCACATAAACCGTCTCCGCAATCCCCAGCAGTTTTTTCAGAAGCTCGTTTTGAATCGGCGTAAACCCGGTAAAGCCGTCAAACGCAATCACGCTCCCCCGTAAAATCTGCGATTCCCCTGCCACGTCCGAAAGCAGCTCCAAGACCTCCTCGGCCGTTATGAATTTTCCCTGTAACGCCTCCAAAAAGCCCTCGTACATCGTAAGAATGTCCGAAAGCTTATAAGAAAAGCTGCCCTGCGGAAGCTTCCCAATCGCCTCCGCCAGCTGGGACGGCGATATATTATACTGCGCCAGCTCCGACAGCAGGGATTTTACTTCCCCGATATAGCCCATCCGAGACATGTTTTTCCGAAGGACCGTAAGCGCGTCCTCCTTCTGCTGCGCCACGCGGCGTAAAATCAGATTTTTTCCGGTGTCCTCTAAAACCTGATGATGAAAGCCTCCCAGCTCGTCAAACACGCGGTAGGCAAGCCTTGCGAAGCTCAAAACGTCGATATTTAAAATACTGTGCCCCGGATGCAGCTCGACGAGCCTCCGCTGCGTCTGCATGGTAAACTGCTCGGGGACGATGATTAAGAAATTTTTTTG
>CANDKL010000302.1 GCA_947385255.1 uncultured Roseburia sp.
AAAAATGATTATAAGAAATAAGCATCCAAACTTGGGCAGTAGGGATGCTTATTTCTTTTTATGATTGTCTATGTAAGACAGAGCCGCAAACAATACAAGTAATAATGTAAGAACTTCCATTATACTCATAGGGCATCACCCTCTTTCGTTAGACTAGAGGGCATCCATCGAAAAATCGCATCCTACTTTCTTTTCAATTACACGAGTTCATTATAACATATGGAAAGCTGATACTCAATCAAAAGAACCTATGTATAGGTCAAAAAATTTATCCTTATCTGGTATGCATAGGGCCGTTGACCTTTAAAAAACGCCGGTCCTTAGCGCGTGGCGGTTGCCTGCAATCGCCACACGCCAAGATCCGCTGCGTTTTTTAGGAACGAGGGCGTGTCAGAGGAATGAAAAGGGAGTTCTGCTCTGGGCGTGACTTTTGGAAAAACAAATTCCCCATCCCAGTTATAGCTTTTCTTCTGGCTTCTCCGGTTCAGCCATCTAAACTGTTACAAAAACTACTTTTCATCATACCCTTCCAGAAAAAAATGCTTTACCCCATCCTTTTTATAAGCAATCACGGTATCCAGATTCACATTTTCCACGCTTTTGAAAATATTCCCCTCCACAAACGGATTCGTCTGCTTCATCTGTCGAATCAGCTCCTTTACCTCCAGGCGCTTTGACGAGGTTTCCTGATTACAGTCTGCGCACTGCTCGGTAAATTTACAGGCACACTGCAGAAAATGCAGCCCGTTATAATCCCGCCATGCTTTGATATCATCCTCACGCACCAGGTACAGCGGGCGGATCAGCTCCATTCCCGCAAAATTTGTGCTGTGCAGCTTGGGCATCATGGTCTGCATCTGTGCGCCGTAGAGCATCCCCATCAATATGGTCTCTATCACGTCGTCATAGTGATGACCCAGTGCAATTTTGTTGCAGCCCAGCTCCTCTGCAAAATGGTACAGATGCCCCCTGCGCATTCTGGCGCACAGATAGCAGGGGGATTTTTCAATGGTGTAGACAGCGTCAAAGATATCCGATTCCACTATCGTTACCGGAACGTGCAGCAACGCTGCGTTCTCCTCAATCCTGGCCCGATTCGCCGGACTGTAGCCCGGATCCATGACCAGAAACCGGACGCCGAAATCAAATTTGTTGTGAAGCTTTAACTCCTGAAACAGCTTTGCCATCAGCATGGAATCCTTACCGCCGGAAATACACACGGCGATTTGATCGCCCTTTTGTACCAGCTCGTACTGGTTGATTGCTTTTGTAAATTTGCGCCATATGCTTTTGCGGAATTTTTTACGGATACTCTGTTCAATTTCCTCGTGCCGTTCCGGCGATTTCTTTTCCATGCGTTCTCCTTTTACTTTTTGATTGTCTGTGTCTTAGGGTCGATCCCCTTCTTTTTCAGCAGCTTGCGGTAGGAAGCCAGCTTTTTGGCAGGCACCTTTAGCTCTGCCCGTTTGTGAATACTCAAAAATGCTTTTGTGCCTACGTTCTTTGCGGTCAGCTTTTTCGTTTTTATGGTTATTTTCTTGAGGGCGCTGCATTTATAAAAGGCTTTTGCTCCGATGCTTTTCACGTTTTTGCCAATCGTAACCGATGTTAGGCCCTTTAAGCCGGAGCATGCGGATTTGGCAATTCCTGTTACCTGATAGGAAATCCCGTCTATTTTCACCGTATCCGGTATTTTGACAGACTTTACCTTTTTCCCGGAGGGAGCCGTGTAGGTGACGGCTGCGCCGGGCTTTGCCACCGTATAGACCGTGCCTTTGCTGTCTTTGATTTTGCTTCCCTTTTTCGGTAAATCCGGCTGCAGGTTTCCGTTCGAAGGATTCCCGTCCGGCTGACTGGGCTCATTCGGATCTGCCGGTTTGCCGGGATTCTCCGGATCCACCGGTTTATCGGGATTCTCCGGATCCACCGGTTTATCGGGATTCTCCGGATCCACCGGTTTATCGGGATTCTCTGGATCTACTGGTTTATCGGGATTCTCCGGATCTACGGGCTTATCCGGGTTGTCCGGATCCACGGGCTTATCTGGGTTGTCCGGATCCACGGGTTTATCTGGATTGTCCGGATCTATCGGTTTATCCGGGTTGTCCGGATCTACCGGCTTGCCCTTTGCCGGGATCCTCTCTCCATGTGCGATTATTTTTTCACAATCCTCGCAGCGGGTGTCTCCGGTATACCCTTCTTCCGTTTCCGTAGCCTCCTTAGCGCCGACAAGCACGGTATGGATATGCTTTTGATCATCCGTCGGAAGGCGCTTTGTGCTTCCGGTTTCTTTGTATTCCACGCCGTCTATCGTGACGCTGGCCACGGTTTCTTCCAGGCCTTCCAAAATGCAGGTTGCTTCTGTTACCCTGGTTTCTACCGTACAGGGCTGTGACTGAATCGTGTGGCCCGGCGTATCGGCTGTGCAGCCCGGCCGCTTGCAGACAAGCTCTGCTATGCAGGAGGCTTTATCCTCTGCCCACTGAAATTGTACCGCATAGTCATGACCCTGCGCCGGAATGGCTTTTGTACTGCCGGTTTCTCTGTATTCCATGCCGCCTATGGTAATGCTGGCAACGGTTTCCTCCAGGCCCTCCGAAACACAGCCGGCTTCCGTCACCTTTGTCTCTATGTCGCAGGGCTGCCGGTTGATGGTATGCCCCGGTGTATCGGCGGTACAGCCCGCCCGTTTACACGTCAGCGCCGCCATGCAGGAGGCTTTGTCCCCCGCCCACTGGAACCGCACCGCATAGTCGTGACCAAGCGCGGGATGCTCCGTTATTTTTTGATCGGAGGCTTTCAGTCCCTCCCACTGCACAGTCGCGGTATAAGTTTCCTTCCCGGTCTGTACACAGTCGGCCTCTTTTTTCTCCTTTCGAATCGTACAATTCGCTTTCTGG
>CANDKL010000303.1 GCA_947385255.1 uncultured Roseburia sp.
CTCTAATTCCTGCCCCTGCATAATATAACGCTTTGCCGTATTCAGATAAGCGCCGGAAAAGGTCAGCTGAATCTGCCCGTTTGCCTTGCCCGCATAATAAAAATGCAGATACTGCTTTTTGGGTACTGTAATTTTATACCAGTCCGCCGCACTGTCTCCGGCCATTAAAATCCCTTTGGCCAGCTTATTCTTTGCTAATGCTGCCGCCTTGGCTTTCTTATCCGCGGCGCTTTTTGAGACCTTTGTAAAGCTGCACTTTAACGAAACCGCCCCCTGCGCCTGTACCTGCAGGCGATAGGTTACTCCCTTTTTCACGCCGTATACAACCGTATATTCCGAAGCCATCGTACCCGCCGTATTATAGGTGTAAGCACCGGAAAGCGGCGTCTTCTTCTTTGAATCGTAAAGCTGCAGTACGCCGGATGCGGCAGCCGCGCCATCGGTATCGTCCGACTTCTTCGCCTTTTCCTTTGCAGTAATGGTAATGTAGCCGTTGTTTGCTGCTTTGTACTTGATCCAGGTGGCCTTCTGCGTGTGTGCAAAATCATTGGCCTCTGAAATCTGAATCGTCTTCTTCTGGTTAAAGCTTTTCGCTGCCGCCGACACCCTGACCGGAAGCAGCCCTGCAAACAGCATGGACAGAACGAGCATCAGGCTGATTCTGAGCATATCCTTTTTTATGTGCTTCATATGTATTCCTCCGCTTCTTTGCAAAACTAGTGTTATTATAACAGATGGCAGCGTATTTTTCTACAGAGAAAAGAAAAAAAGCGGGCGTCTTGTCCCGCTTTTTTGTATTCTTATTTCCAGCTTACTTTGTAATATCCGTTACAGATCTTGGATGTCGGCTTAACCTGTGCATAATATGTTCCGGGATCTACCTTCCCATCTGACTTAACACCATATTTCTTTCCCCAAGTACCCGACTTTACTACAAATGTATTGGTCTTTACATCCGGGCCTGATATTGTAAGTGAAACCGGACCTGTCAATTGGGGGGTAATACTGAATGTAAGCCTCTGGGGTTTTGTGATCTTGAATTTATACCAATGGGACTTCGTCGTGCCTGCCTGGATAATCCCGCCTGTGCTCTTACCCTTTGCAATGCTCAATGCTTTGGATTTCTTAGTTCCGCTCTTATCCTTTACGCTCTTAAACGTAGCATTGATCCTGACGCCGCCAACTGAAAGAACATTGATATAATAGGTCGTCCCCTTCTTCACCCCATAACACTCAGTCGTTAAGCTTGCGCTTGTAGAGCTTGTATCATAAGTCAGTACCTCTGATAACAATCTGCTTTTATTCTTATCATATAAACGAACCTCTCCGGCTACATAGCTTGCCAATTGACTGTTACTTGAAAATTTCAGCTGTAAATAACCATCTGCCGAAGCTTTATATTTAATCCAAGACTGTTCTCCGGTAACATACGTACAAGCCTCATCCGTAATCAGAACGGTTCCTCCCTTTGCCCTCAAAGAGAAATCAGCAGCACTGGCTGCCTGCGGTTTCATAACAACCATTGCAGAAAACACCATGGCCGTTACCAGCATGAAACTTACTACCTTTTGAAATAAACTTTTTGAAACTCTTTCCATAACACCTTTTCCTTTCTGTTATATTTTGCTTTTGCCGTTATTCATTATAACATAATGAAACAAAAATACAACTCTTTTTTCACATTTCCGTCATATTTTTCGCAACAGTAAAGCCTTTGGCCAACCTGTTCTCATTTTTAAACAATTACGTAGTCTGCCATTTCAGCGTATACTCTCCGGAGGAATATTTGTTCAGACGTTCCACCTTCACATAATATGTCCCTGGATTCAGAGGAAGCTTCTTCTCGCTCTTCTTTTTCGTCAAATGATAGGTGACGCTGTTTTTCGTCTTCTCCCGGGTCAGATCGTCATAGGCATTTTTTGCAAACTGCCTTCCCATGCTGTCGCAGAACGTAATCCGGATTCCGTCCTTAATTTCTGCACTTCCGTCCCATCCGTTTGTCTTCACACTGTATGACAGCAGTATCCTTTTGCTCTTCGGCAGATTGATCTTATACCAGTCCGCCGTTTTATCCTCAGCGACAATGACGCCCTTTATTTCCTTGTTGCGTGCAAGCGTCTTCGCCTTCTTCCTGGTTTTGCCTGCGTTCTTCTTGCTGATTGCAGTTACCGTTGCCTTGATGGATACGCCCGCATTGTTCTCTACGCGGAAGTAATAAGTCGTCTTGGCCTTTACCCCGTAGGTAATGTTGCTGTATCTTGTGTCGGCCGGCTTTGACGTCGTATAATAGTCTGCCGTGTAGTCCAAAAACTGCTTTGAGGCATCGCATAATACGATATTGCCATTTGTGTACTTCGCCGATGCGGATGCATTCGACACGGTAATTGTAACGGATCCCGTCTTCTTCGGCCGGAATTTAATCCAGTTATACTGGCCTGTCGTCTTTGTGCTGCCGCTGTCGGGTATGGTTACCGAAGACGTGCCTGTGCTGTTAAAGCTGTACTCGGCGGCCTTCGCCTCGTCCGGTACAAGCACAAGCACGGAACACAGCATAACCACCGCCATCAAAACGCTTACCGCCCGGCTTCCTGACATATTTCTCTTCTCCTTCATGCATCGTACTCCTTTCCCTGTCCTTTGAAGATATTGTAACACAAAACTGCAATTTTTCAACTATTTTCTAAGCGCAATCCCCATTCCTTCCAATGCCTTTAAGATACGGTTCATGGCGCCGGCAATGTCCGCTTCCTCCAGATTTTTCTCTTTGCCGCGGAAGGTCAGGGAATAGGCCAGGGATTTAAAGCCCTCTTCAATCTGGCTGCCCTCGTAAATATCAAACAGCAGATCGGAAGAGCACACGTCTGAACTCCAGTCACAGCCTCATATC
>CANDKL010000304.1 GCA_947385255.1 uncultured Roseburia sp.
ATCGCTCATAAATTCCCGATAGAGCTCCACCGGTACATCCTCCTGCCCATTGATGGAATCCGCCAGCACCTTCATAGAGGTCAGCGGCGTCTTCAGCTCATGGGAAACATTGGATACAAACTCCTCCCTGGATTGGTCGATCACCTTCATCCTGGAAAAAAGCTGGTTAAAGCGGATACAGACCGCTTCTGTCTCCTTGTAATCGTGAATATCCAGCTCGTCTTTATAGCCGCTCTGGATTTCCACGATTTCAAGCTCCATTTTGCGGAACGGCTTCACTAAAAGCCTTGCCAGAAACGCCGCCGCCAAAACAAGGACCAGCACACCGGCAATTTCTATAATCCGCGCACTGTTCTCCAGATACTCCTGATTGAGCACAATGCTGTCGGTGGAAACGCTGACCAGCAAAACGCCGATCGTCTCCCTGCGTTCCAGATCCGTAAGCGGAACCGTCATCTCTATATAGCAGTTCTCCGAGTCATATTTGGAAATTTCCTCGCCCCGGAAGCTGCGCATAACCTCTTCCGAGACAATTGTCTTACCCTCATCCAGCCCGTACGTATCCTTAATAATTTTAAAATTATCATCGATCACCAGAACCCGTCCGTCATAAATATTGGAAAGCTGCTTGAGCTGAGAATTGATGGTATCGGCTCCGGCATCCTTCAGATAATTATTCGATACAATCTGGTTGGCTACAATCTTCGCCTGGCTCAGCACGTCAATGCGCCGGTTCGATACGGCCTTTTTCCCATAGGACTGCAGCATTCCTGCTGTAATCACTGCCATCGGACAGATACCGATGGCCAGAAACAGCAAAAACAGCCGCACTCTGAAGCTTTTAAAAATATCACGAAACCTTTTCTTCGACATTCCCGCACCCTGGCCTTATCCCTGATAATAGTACCCTACGCCCCATTTGGTATGGACATATTTGGGCTCGCTGGGATTGCTCTCAATCTTTTCGCGCATTCTCCGGACGTGAACGTCCACTGTCCGGACATCGCCGGGATATTCATAGCCCCAGACCAGATTGAGCAGACGCTCCCTGCTGTATACCTTATTGGGGTTTGTCACTAAAAGCTCTAACAGGTCAAATTCCTTTGCCGTCAAATTGATTTCCTTCTCCTTCACAAACAGACGCCTGCTTTCGCAGTCCATCCTCAAATCGCCGCTCTCAATGACAGAATCCGGCTCCTGCTTCGGCTTGCCGGCTGCCACACGGCGCATAATGGCTTTGATCCGGGCCTTTACCTCCAGTATATTGAATGGCTTTGTAATATAATCGTCCGCGCCGTACTCCAGTCCCAGGATTTTATCCATGTCGTCTCCCTTGGCCGTCAGCATGACAACCGGCACCGTCGAAAATTCACGTATCTGCTGGCACACCTCAAAGCCGTTGATCTTGGGCAGCATAATATCCAGCAAAATCAGATCGTATTCCCGATCCCTTGCCAACCTAAGCGCCTCTTCCCCGTCATACGCGCATTCCACCTCCATGCCGTCCTGCTCCAGACTGAAGCGGATTCCTTTTACGATTAATTTTTCATCATCTACTACAAGAATTTTTTTCGCCATTTCCACACCTCAATTTACCGTTATGTAATCCTTGATTTTTGAATAGACCCCTTCCTTGATACCCGTAATGTTCATAATTTCCTCCACCGACGCAAAGGAGCCCTGCTCCCTCCGGTAGGAAAGAATGCTCTCTGCTTTGGAAGCGCCGATACCGGGCAGCGTCATCAGCTCGCCTGCATCTGCCGTATTGATATTCACCAGGCCGCTGTCTGTCTCTTTGGCGCCGCCTTCCGCCGATTCGGCCCCATACTGCGCCTCTTCCTTTGTCGGCACCCGTACCATCTGCCCGTCCGACACCTCCTCCGCCTGATTGATGCTGTCCGCGCAGGCCTCCTCCGATAATCCTCCTGCCAGCTCTACCGCTTCATAAATACGGCTTCCTGCCGACAGCTTATACACGCCGGGACTCTTCACGGCTCCGCAGACGTGCACATAGCACTCCCCGGCCTTTTGCTCCTCCGTTTCTGGAATCCTGACCTCCTGCATCTTTGTACCTGCCTCCTGCGTCTCTGCGCCTGCCTCATCCGCGCTTTCAAAATAAGCTCCGGCAGAATCTCTGCAGCCGGATAACAGAACCGCTAACAGACAGATTCCTATCCCTATTTGCTTTTTCATGTTTGCTCCTTTCCTCTTCTGATTCCGGGAGCTCCTCAATGCCTTACGGACTATTGTAACGAATTTTTTCAGGGATTACAAGCCTTATTTACAATTAAATCTCTGACAACCTCGCCTGCCGCCAAAAGTCCGGCCACCGGCGGCACAAAAGCCATGCTCCCCGGCGTACTTCTCCTGCCGCCTGCCGCCTGTTCGTTTTGCACCGGGCGCACCGGCTCCTCTTCGGAGTATACGACCTTCAGCTTTTCGATCCCTCTCCTTTTCAGCTCACGGCGCATCACCCGCGCCAACGGGCAAACCCTCGTTTCATAAAGATCCGCTACCCGAAACCGGCCGGCGCAAAGCTTATTTCCCGTACCCATACTACTGATCAGCGGAATCCCCCTTTTTTGGGCCTCTGTGGCCAGGGCAATTTTTGCCGCCACCGTATCCACCGCGTCTACGATATAATCAAACGCTTCAAACGGAATCTCTTCCTCCATTCCCGGCAGAAAAAAGCATTTGTGCACCCTGACCTTCGCCGCAGGGTTAATGCTTAAGATACGCTCCCGCATCACCTCTGCCTTATACCGTCCGACCGTCTCTCTGGTCGCAATAATCTGCCGGTTTAAATTGGACAGGCACACCGTGTCAGGATCGAGATCGGAAGAGCACACGTCTGAACTCCAGTCACAGCCTCATATCT
>CANDKL010000305.1 GCA_947385255.1 uncultured Roseburia sp.
CGCGATATGAGGCTGTGACTGGAGTTCAGACGTGTGCTCTTCCGATCTGGGACTGGAAATGATGGAAGCAAGGTGGTTGTTTGATGTGGAGCCGGAGCAGATTCAGGTGACGGTGCATCCGCAGAGCGTCATCCATTCCGCAGTGGAATTTGAAGACGGGGCAGTGATTGCGCAGTTAGGTACGCCGGATATGCGCCTGCCGATACAGTATGCCCTGTACTATCCAAAGCGCCGGCCTTTAAGCGGGGAGCGTCTGGATTTATTTGCTGTAAAGAGCCTGACCTTTGAGCGGCCGGATACAAAAACCTTTCGCGGTCTGGCGCTTGCCTATACGGCGATGGCGCGGGGCGGCAATATGCCTACGGTATTCAATGCGGCGAATGAAAAGGCGGTCGCCCTGTTTTTGGAGCGGAAAATTGCGTTTTTGGAAATACCGGAAATAATAGAGGCGTGCATGGAGCGGATTGCATTTACAGAAGTCCCCGATGTGGAACAGATTTTAAAAACAGAAGCAGAAGTATACGAATTTGTGGAAAGCAGGTGGTAGTTTGAAATTTATCATAGCAATTGTAATATTCAGTGTCATAATCCTGTTTCATGAGCTGGGGCATTTTCTCCTGGCCAAAAGAAGCGGCATTCGGGTCAATGAGTTCTGCCTGGGACTTGGACCGACCCTGTTCGGCGTACAGAAGGGGGAAACCTTTTATTCGGTGAAGCTTTTTCCCTTCGGTGGCGCTTGTATGATGGAGGGCGAGGATGCAGACAGCAGCGATGAGGCAGCGTTCGGCAGAAAATCTGTATGGGCGCGTATCAGTGTAGTAGCGGCAGGCCCGGTTTTTAATTTCATTATGGCATTTTTCCTGGCGTTTATCCTGATTAGCTGCATTGGGGTCGATACGCCGGTCATTTCCGGCGTAATGAAGGGAACTCCCGCGCAGGCAGCCGGGATGCAGGCGGGCGATACCATTGTAAGGATGAACAATAAGCCGATCCATTTTTTCCGGGAAGTCAGTATGTTCAGCTATTTCCACGCGGGAGAGCCTGTCCGGGTAACATACGAAAGAGAGGGACAGCGGCACGCTGTGGATCTTACGCCGGCTCTGGATGAGGAGAGCGGAGCATATCTGCTGGGGATTACCAGTCGCAGCCGCTCGGAACGGACGAAGGGAAATGTTTTTTCCAACCTGAAAAACAGCGTTTACGAAATGAACTACTGGATCTGGACGACATTGCAGAGCCTTAAGATGCTTGTGACAGGAAAGGTCAGCCCCAATGAGCTGTCCGGCCCGGTGGGAATTGTGAAATCCATCGGTGATACGTACGATGCGAGCAAAAGCGACGGGTATTTTTATGTCTTTATCAATATGCTCAACTTCTCGATTTTATTAAGCGCGAACCTTGGCGTGATGAACCTGCTGCCTCTTCCGGCCTTAGACGGAGGACGCCTGGTTTTTTTGCTGGTGGAAGCGGTGCGCAAAAAGAAGGTGGATCCGGAGAAGGAGGGCATGGTGCATTTTGTCGGCATTATGATTTTAATGGGGCTTATGGTGCTGGTTATGTTTAACGACATCCGTAAGCTGTTTATCTAAAGGAGAAGCGAGCATGTACAGGACACAGACGAAAGAGGTAAAAATTGGAAACCGGATCATCGGCGGCGGAAATCCCGTTCTGATCCAGTCCATGACCAATACCAGAACCGAAGATGTGGCGGCGACCGTTTCGCAGATTCATAAGCTTACGGCGGCCGGCTGCGATATCATCCGCTGCGCCGTTCCGACAATGGAAGCCGCAGAGGCGCTTCGTGAAATGAAAAAGCAGATTGCAATTCCTCTGGTAGCCGATATTCATTTTGACTACCGACTGGCGATTGCCGCAATCCGGCATGGCGCAGACAAAATCCGCATCAATCCCGGCAATATCGGAAGCCGGGAACGCTTAAAGGCAGTGGTAGACGCGGCAAAGGAGCGGAATATCCCTATCCGCGTCGGCGTTAACAGCGGTTCTCTGGAAAAGGAGCTGGTAGAGAAATATCAGGGCGTTACGGCAGAGGGGATTGTCGAAAGCGCATTAGACAAGGTGCGTTTGATAGAGGAGATGGGTTATGACAATCTGGTCATCAGCATCAAATCATCGGACGTGCTGATGTGTGTAAAGGCCCATGAATTGATAGCGGCTAAGACGCCGTATCCTCTGCATGTAGGAATTACGGAGGCTGGAACCATCCTCAGCGGCAATATCAAATCTTCCGTCGGCTTGGCACTGATTCTGCATCAGGGAATCGGCGATACCGTCCGTGTTTCCTTAACCGGAGATCCGTTAGAGGAGGTAAAGTCTGCAAAGCTGATTTTAAAGACGCTTGGCCTTCGGACCGGCGGTATTGAGGTTGTCTCCTGCCCGACCTGCGGCAGGACGCAGATCGATCTGATTTCCCTGGCCAACCAGGTGGAGAATATGGTGGCGGATATCCCCTTAAATATCAAGGTGGCGGTTATGGGTTGCGTAGTCAACGGCCCGGGCGAGGCGAAGGAAGCCGATATCGGAATTGCAGGCGGCATCGGCGAGGGCCTGATCATAAAGCACGGCAAGGTTTATAAAAAGGTTCCCGAGGAAGAGCTGTTGCCGGAGCTGCGCCGCGAATTATTAAACTGGAGTGAGTAATATGCCAAAAACTTTTTTTGAGGTATTTCCAACCCTGAAGGTAAAGGAAGAAATGAAGCCTCTGCTTTCGGAGGCGGAGATTACAAAGGTAAGTGCGAATCGCAGGAATCAATCGATTCGCATTTATCTTTTTGGGACACGCCTGATTCACAAGGCAGAGCTGTAGATCGGAAGAGCGTCGTGTAGGGAAAGAGTGTTCTCTAC
>CANDKL010000306.1 GCA_947385255.1 uncultured Roseburia sp.
TCTGAAAAAAGCCATTTGCATCCAGCGCCTCCCGAATCGCTCCTACACGCCCGTCCATCATATCACTGGGCGCTACCATGTCCGCTCCGGCCTTTGCATAGCTGACCGCCGCCCTTGCCAGAAGCGGCAGCGTCTCGTCATTTAAAATCCTTCCGTCACGAACCAGCCCGCAATGTCCATGCGACGTATATTCGCAAAGGCATACATCCGCAATCACGATGAGATCCCGGTACCGCCTCTCCGCTTTGATCCGGCGGATTGCCTCCTGCACAATTCCTTGCTCGTCATACGCGCCGCTTCCCGCCTCATCCTTATGTGCCGGAATCCCGAACAACAGCACCGCAGGTATCCCCGCCTCCATAACACGGTCCAATTCCTCCGGCAGCCGATCCGGAGAATACTGGCAGATCCCCGGCATAGAATCCACCGGCCGGCAGATATCCTGCCCTTCTATGACAAACAGCGGATAAATCAGCTCGTCAACACGCAGGTGGTTTTCCCGCACCAGTGCCCGCATAGCGGGGCTTACGCGAAGTCTTCTCATTCTTTGCATATGGCTTCTCCTCCTGTCATTTTCTGAATCTCCTCCTCCGAAAGCAGCGCCTGCTGCTCCAGGCCCTTCTGCAGGGCCGCCTCATAAACGGCCTTCCGGTTCTGCTTTGGTATACGTTTCTTTACCTGCTCCCGCAGGCCGCCCAGCTGTATTGCCAGCTCCCCCAGCAATTTTGTCAGCACCGGACGCGTCTGTTCCTTTAAATACTGTGTCACAGCCGGACTTTGCCCGCCGCTTGAAAATGCGGCGATGACCTCCTTTTCTTTCAAATAGGACGGAAAAATAAAGCTGCAGTCCTCGATCTGATCCACCGCATTCACCGGAATCTGCGCTTCCTTACACAAGCGGCTGATTCTGCGGTTTAGCGCTTTATCATCTGTCGCCGCTACCACCAGCTTACGACCCTTTACATCCTCCGGGACAAAACGCCTCTCCCGGCAATCCACATTCTCCTGCGCCTTTAATTCCGGCAGGATACGTTCTGCCACAACGGTAACCCTGGCTCCGAACTCCTTGAGTACCTGCACCTTATGCAGCGCAACCCGCCCGCCTCCGACTACCAGGCAGCTTACGCCCCCAAGCTCCACAAACATCGGAAAATACGACATGCGGCTCCCTCCTTCCGCCGTTTGTCAGCGGCCTTTCCTTTCAGTATAGCACATCTAATCCGATTCGGCAGAAAAATTTACACTTGAAATCTTGTTTCATCCGCACTATGATAAGAAAGGTTTCCAACATCACACACTCTGGAGGCGTTTATGGAAAAAAATCTAACAACCGGCAGCGTATTCAAATCCGTTCTTTCTTTTTCGCTCCCCTATTTGCTGTCTTACTTTTTACAGACTCTTTACGGCATGGCAGATTTATTTATCATCGGACAGTTCAACGGCGTCGCAAGCACGACAGCCGTTTCCATCGGCAGCCAGGCGATGCATATGCTTACCGTTATCATTGTCGGCCTGGCCATGGGCTCTACGATTCTAATCGGACAGGCAGTTGGCGGCGGAAAACAAAAAGAGGCTTCCCGTGCAATCGGAAATACCGTTACTTTGTTTTTCGCGCTGTCCGTACTCCTTATGGCCATCCTGCTTCTTGCCGTGAAGCCTGTTACTGCCGCGCTGTCTACTCCTGCGGAGGCCGCGGGAGATACGGTTTCCTATCTTACGGTCTGCTTTCTTGGAATCCCGTTTATCACGGCCTATAACATCATCAGCTCCGTATTCCGTGGGATGGGCGATTCCAAAAGCCCGATGTATTTCATTGCGGCTGCGTGTGCGGCAAACATTGCTCTGGACTATCTGTTTATTGGGATATTTGGACTTGGCGCGGCCGGAGCTGCGCTTGGGACAACGCTGTCGCAGACGTTTAGCGTCGCCGTATCGTTTCTTTATATTCGAAAACAAAAGACTGGGATTGCACTGACAGCCAAAGATTTCAGGCCGTGCAAAAAGACGATGAAAGAATTGTTCCGAATTGGATTTCCCGTCGCATTGCAGGACGGATTGATCCAGATTTCCTTTATGGTGATTACCATCATTGCCAACCGGCGCGGGTTAAATGACGCGGCGGCCGTCGGCATTGTAGAAAAGCTGATTGGAATTCTGTTTCTGGTCCCCTCCTCTATGCTTTCTACCGTATCCGCGCTCGGCGCCCAGAATATCGGAGCGGGGAAGCATGACCGCGCAGCCTCCGTATTACGCTATGCCTCTGCCATCGCCATACTCTGGGGAATTGCTGCGGTTGCGGTCATGCAGATTTCTGCCGAGCCGTTTATCGGACTGTTTACGGCTCATGACAAGGTTCTTTTGCTTGGAAGCCAGTATATGCGCGGCTATGTCTGGGACTGTCTTTTAGCGGGGATTCACTTTTGCTTCAGCGGTTATTTCTGCGCTTATGGACTGTCCGGCATTTCGTTTCTGCACAATCTGCTGTCCATCCTCTGCGCACGCATTCCGCTTGCGTATCTTGCTTCGATCCGTTTTCCGGACACGCTGCTTCCGATGGGGCTGGCTACCTCGGCAGGCTCTCTGCTCTCTGTCATTGTCTGCGTCATTGCTTTTCTGTGGCTGCGCAAGCATTTTATTCCATGAAACATTTCCCCACTTCGTGAAAAGTAACTTAAATCGTGCGTTTACCGTGCGGAAGGAAAAGAAACCCCTTGAACTTTTGAACTGTTTATGATATTCTTTAGATAAAGAAGGACGCCTGCTCCAACAGACGTCCCACAGGAGCTACCGATAGACAGTTAGCCCGATTCATTTAAGTGCAAAATAGCCGCTTAACTTGTCAGGTTGGGGCGGCT
>CANDKL010000307.1 GCA_947385255.1 uncultured Roseburia sp.
AGTAGAGAACACTCTTTCCCTACACGACGCTCTTCCGATCTGATAACCGCTGAAATCTCCCCCACCGTTACGGGGATGGCCTGCCCGGTTCTCCTGCAGTAATCCTGTATCGCCTCCGTCATGCTGTCCGGGGACAGAAACACATCATCATTGACATCCACCCGGGAAGGGAACTTTCTGCATTCCGCCGCCATCTGGCAAAGCTGCGCGAAGGAATACGCATCCTTTTGCTCATGCCGTACAGACTGGATCATCCACAGGCCCATAATATTTTTCAGATACCGGAAACGGTAATCATATCCGCCTTCATTGGTAAAATTTCCCTTCCTGCTCTGCACCCCGCAGTCCGCCTGCTTTGCTTCCACGCCCATCAAAGACCAAGTGCCGGAGCTGATATACAGCCCTTCTCCCTTAGCAAGCGGCATAGCCATAACCGCAGAAGCCGTGTCATGGCTGGCGCAAAGCGTCACCTTGCAGTCAAATCCCACCTGCTCCTGGATTTCTTTGGCCAATGGCCCTACCTCCGTCCCCGGCATCTTAAGGGGCAGAAACATTTCTTCCGGATATCCCAAAAGACGGATTAATCCCTTGTCCCACTGCTTCGTTTCCGGGTTTACCAGCTGGGTTGACGTGCCGTTTGTATATTCGGAGACCTTCCGTCCCGTCAGCAGGAACTGGAAGTAATCCGGCAGCATCAGAAATGTTTTTGCCTTCTCAAGCAGTTTTGGCGTCTGCTTTTTTGCTGCCATCAGCTGGTATATGGTATTGAAAATCTGCTTCTGGATGCCGGTCCTCCGGTACAAATCCTCCTGGGATATAAGCTTATATACCTCTTCATCCATCCCTGCGGTCCGCCTGTCACGGTATCCGTATGTATCTCCTAAAACCTGATCCTGCTCATCCAAAAGCACGTAATCCACTGCCCAGGTATCCACCGACATACTGGCCGGGATTTTATTTAATTGCCTGCACATCTTCATGCCATTTACAATTTCTGTAAGCAAACGGCCCGTGTCCCATAAAAGCTTGCCGCCCTGCTTGTCCATGCCGTTTTCAAAACGGTAAATCTCTTCCAAAACCATCTGGCCATTCTCCAGATGCCCCAGAATATGGCGTCCGCTTGACGCGCCGATATCCACTGCCAAGTAGTACGTTCCCATGGTTTTCCCCCTTTAATCCAGATGAAATACCGGCGTTAGATCGGTAGAAACCGGGCTGTTGTCCTCGTTTCCATAATATCCGCCATATAGTCCCACCATTTACGGTTGATTTTTGTATCCGCCGACTTTGCCCAGGCTTCCTCATCTTCGATTTCCAGATATCCGTACAGGACGTTCGTTTCTTTATCCAGAAATATGGAATAATTGCTCCCCCCATGGGCATGGATCATTTCGATCATCTCCGGCCATAATTGATTATGCCGCCTCTCATATTCCTCCGCCATGCCCGGATACAAATGCATTTTTATTCCTTTTCTTATCATACTTTTTCCTTCCCTCCCATATGCTCCCCATCCGCCGCGCTTTTTTCAGCCAAAGCAAATTTAACCTTCCTTGCGCTGCTGCATCCTTAATCGCCTTTATTATAAGCTAACCGGGAGCTCTTCGTAATGTCCCCGTTTGCCAGATCCACTGTCCTTTTTTGCAGGCTTTATATTCGGATCTGCGGATCATTTTTATGCTCTGACCGATACTGGCTGGGCGTTGCCCCATAATAAGCCTTAAACTGACGGTAAAAATAGCTCTGGTTCTCATAACCAATCTTTGCCGCAATCTGCTCTACCGGAAGCTCCGTTTCCACCAGAAGCATCAAGGCCCTTTGAAAACGCTTACGCATTAACAATTCCATAAAAGTAAATCCTGTATTTTTCTTAATCATCCTGCTGACCGCTGACAAAGACAGGTTAAAATCTTCCGCAATCCGGCTTAAAACGGCCGTGGGATACTGAGAATCAATGTACTTTAACGCCGCCTGGATCACCACATCCTCATAGCTCTGGGATGAATTGCGGGCCAGCTTATCCATATGATTAAGCAGATATAAAAAAACAAGACCCATAGAATACTGATTGATTACATCCTCATTCTCTGAATCGCAAACAACAGACGATATCATATTTTCCATCAGATTGGATATGTGCTTCTGCTCTTTCAGCTGAAACAACAGGTACTGGGGCACGGCATAGTTCTGCCGAAATGTCCCAAGCAAAAAATCCGCAATAGTATTCTGTTTGCGTATCATCTGAAGCGGTATGTCAAAAAATTCCGGCAAAGCGATGAAATTAATCCCAATATCATTTAATTTTGCCCTTTTTACACTATGCTTTACATACTGGTTCATAAGCAAAAGATCACCTGCCTGCATGGACAGCGCTTTACCGTCAATGTAATGAACCAGCTCTCCGGTGCATACGTATACAATCTCAATATAATTGTGCTTATGCTCCGGAAATTCGATAAAACGGCTGTGGTGGCGTACCGTTATCAGCTTCCCTTGTTTCAAAAACAGATCGCAGTCAATCTCAAAGTCTTCCTTTTTTGTATAAATTTTCCTGTTTACCTGTTCCTCCCCATCCAAATATGCTTGTTCTTCCGGCGTAATCCTTTGTATTTGTTCCAGCAGCCATTTATCCATACCCTAACCTCCAGCGGCATTGTCCACATCAGGACCAAGAGCCAAAGGCCTGACTTCCTCCCAGCCTTCCTCCCAGCCTGCCACGCAAGCTCCCCTGTTTATTTTTTGCAGAAATTATAACACCCTATATTTTGCTTGGCAAGTAACTAGTACTGCGTTGCGTAAATAACGGTGAATAGGCGTCTGATGTCTGCGTTAG
>CANDKL010000308.1 GCA_947385255.1 uncultured Roseburia sp.
AGCCGCAAAGGGCAATATCCGCTATATTACCATGGCGACCGAAACGGACGAGGATTTTGCACTGACCCGCTATCTGACCGAGAACGGCGTTGTCGTCAGCATCGGACATTCCGCCGCAACCTACGAGCAGGCCGTTATGGCTTATGCGCACGGCGCACGTTCCATGACGCACGTTTACAACGGCATGACGCCGTTTAACCACCGTGCGAACGGACTGGTTGGAGCCGCTTACCGCCTGCGTACAATGTTCGGCGAAATCATCTGCGACGGCTGCCATTCCACGCCTGCCGCTTTGAACAACTACTTTATGTCCAAGGGACCGGATTATGCGATTATGGTATCCGACGCGCTGATGGCAAAGGGCTGCCCGGCAGGAAGCAAATTTATCTTCGGCGGCAACGAAATCGAGATTTATCCGGACGGAAGTGCACACTTAACCTCTACCGGCGGCTTGGCAGGCTCTACCTTAAGGCTGAACGAGGGCCTTCGGATTCTGGTTGAGGAAGCGCTGGTTCCGTTTAACTACGCGATCAATGCCTGCACCATTAACCCGGCACGCTGCCTTGGCGTAGACGGACGCAAGGGAAGCATCCGCGTAGGAATGGACGCCGATATTGTTGTATTAGAGAAGGACTATAAGGTACGCCAGACCTACTGCATGGGCGAAGCAAAGCTGTAGGACTGCAGGATCTGCAAGGAAAATCAGGAGGATAATCAGATGAAACACGCATTACAGGAAATGATGGAACGGCGTAAGGCAGGAGAGAAATGCGGCATCCCGTCTTACTGCTCGGCAAACCCGCTGGTGCTTGAAATTGCACTCCGGCGCGCAAAGCAGCAGAATACCCCGGTATTGATCGAAGCAACTGCCAATCAGGTCAATCAATACGGCGGCTATACAGGAATGCTGCCAAAGGATTTTTATAAAATGGTACTGGATATGGCCGCAAAGGAGGGACTGCCGGAGCATCAGATGATTCTGGCAGGAGATCACTTAGGACCGCTGACCTGGCAGGATCTGCCGGAGGAGGAAGCGATGAGCCGCTCGAAGGAGCTGGTATACCAGTTTGCAAGAGCCGGCTTTACCAAGATCCACTTAGACACCAGCATGAAGGTCGCCGACGATCCGGAAGGGCTTTTGTCCACCGAAACCATCGCACGGCGCGGCGCAGAGCTCTACAAGGCCTCCATGCGCGGATACGAAGAGCTGAAGGCCGAAAAACCGGACGCCATCCGGCCCGTCTTTGTCATCGGAAGCGAGGTTCCGATCCCGGGCGGAGCACAGGAGGCCGAGGATACCCTGGCCGTGACCAGTCCGGACGCGTTCCGCGACACGGTTGCAACCTACAAACGCGTATTTGAAGAATCCGGCGTAGGCGACGGCTGGAACGACGTTATTGCCGTTGTCGTACAGCCCGGCGTGGAATTCGGCGACGATCAGGTATTCTTATACGACCACGACGCAGCCACAAAGCTCTGCGCTGCCTTAGCGGATTATCCGGAGGTATGCTTCGAGGGACATTCCACCGATTACCAGAGCGCAGAATGCTTAAAGAATATGGTAACGGACGGCATCGCGATCTTAAAGGTAGGGCCTGCTTTGACATACGGGCTGAGAGAGGCGCTGTTTTCCTTAAGCCTGATGGAAAAGGAACTCGTGCCCGAGGAGAAGCGTGCGAATTTTATCGAGACATTAGAGCAGGCCATGCTGGACGAGCCGGGGAATTGGAAGAAGCACTACCACGGCGACGACAAGCAGCTTGCGCTCGCGAGGAAGTACAGCTTCTCGGATCGTGCAAGATATTATATCGGACAGCCGGCCGTGACCAAAGCCATGGACAAGCTCTTTGCAAATTTAAGAGAGTATCCGATTCCGATGAACATGCTGCATCAGTATATGCCGGTTTCTTATAATAAGGTACGCGACGGCGAGCTGCAGCCGGATCCCAGGGAATTGGCCATGGACGGCGTAACCAATTTTATGTTGGATTATGAGTATGCGGTAAAGCAATAGGACAATAGCTTCACCACTTAAAAACTGCCCGGGATTTATGAACCGGGCAGTTTTTGAGATCGTATTGATATGCCATTGTATTTCTTTATATCTGCAAGAAATTCGCCGACATCTTTCAAATCGTCCTGGCGGGCTTTTGGCAGTGCAATCACAGTCCCCATTGCACCGGTCTGCCAGCACACAGTTTTTACATTTTACGGCAACCTCCGCATCGTCCCGCCCTGCGGGTTTCGGCTGGTAGCCATCCAGCCCTCATCAGGTGGGCTCTTATGCGTACTGCCTCTGGCTCTCTACATACTGCCTCGCGCTCTCCAGATATTCGTAATGTGCTCTGAGCTCGTCAACCTCGAACTCCTGCTCTGTAATTCACGGTTTATTTCTGTATCTTTCCTGATTTTTAATTCTATACGGTCATATGCTTTTTTATCATATCGTGCATCAGCTTCAGCTTTTGCTTTGCTTTTTGCCATTTATATTCTCCTATCTTGGCTCTATCGGCACAACTGCAAGTGTTTTTCCCAATGGAGCCAATACTTTTAATACAGTATCAAGCTGCGGGCTAGTGCTGCCTTTCTCCATCCGGGCAATAATCGGCTGCTTTACGCCGCTTAATTCCTCTAATTTTTTCTGGCTGATACCTTTCTCCTGCCTGGCTTTGATAAGTTCACCTATCAGGGCAACTCTGAGATTACTTGCCGCAATTTCCTCGGAGGTAAAAAGCCTCTGTTCTAATTCCTCCCAAGTGCTGCCAATTGCACTGTTATTCATTTTCATCAAGCCCCCTTTCTT
>CANDKL010000309.1 GCA_947385255.1 uncultured Roseburia sp.
TTAGTGCAGTAAAATATTACCCAAACAGTTGAATATGCACAATACGCAACTGGAGGGAGGTTAGGTGTGAGACTATGTCGAATGTAATCGTAAAAGAGAACGAGACTTTGGATAGCGCTTTACGCAGATTTAAACGGAATTGTGCAAAAGCCGGAATTCAGCAGGAGATTCGTAAAAGAGAGCATTACGAGAAGCCAAGCGTAAGACGCAAGAAAAAGTCAGAAGCGGCAAGAAAGCGCAAATATAATTAATATTTAGCGATTTAAAATGATTAAGAAATGAGAAGAAGTTCCTGAGCGAACTTCTTCCTTTTTTTGTTTTGAAGCGGGCGTATGTTCTGCTGTGGCTCGTTTGAAATAGAATTTAGGAACGGAAACTTGCATTTCAGACCGAGATCCACTAGAATATACTTCATGAAACCTGATACGCAAGTTTTGAAGGAATAGGGATTTATGGAATTAACGGTTAAGCTGGAAGCATTTGAAGGGCCGCTGGATCTTCTGCTGCATTTGCTGGATAAAAATAAGGTCAGTATTTATGATATTCCGATTGTGGAAATTACAGCCCAATATATGGATTATATCCGGGAAATGAAACGGCAGGACTTAAATGTGATGAGTGAATTTCTGGTAATGGCGGCTACCTTAATTGCAATCAAGTCCAAAATGCTGCTTCCGAAGGAGGCAAAAGAGGACGGGGAGGAGGAGGACCCCCGGGCGGAGCTGGTACAGCGGCTGTTGGAATATAAAATGTACAAATATATGGCGCTGGAATTAAAGGATCGCCGGATCGACGCCGGCAGGAGCCTGTTTAAAAGGCCTACCATACCCGAAGAGGTCATGGCATACGAGGAGCCGGTAAATTTGGAGGATCTGATGTCCGGCCTGACGCTGCACAGGCTGAACGAGATTTTTCAAGCTGTGATGCGCCGGCAGGAAAATAAAATCGACAGAGTCCGGGCGGGATTCGGCAGAATTGAAAAGGAAGAGGTATCACTGTCTGAGAAAATGGCCTATCTGGAAGCATATGCCGCCTCTCACAGGCATTTCCTGTTCCGCAGCCTTTTAGAAGCGCAGAGCAGTAAGATGGAGGTGATTGTCAGCTTTCTGGCAATTTTGGAGCTGATGAAAATGGGCAAAATCAGAATTACACAGGAGTATCTGTTTGATGAGATAGAAATAGAGTCAAGGATGGTTGCAGGAGCATGAAGAGTATGATGGGGGATAAGGAATATAAAGCGATTATTGAATCAATCTTGTTTACAATGGGGAATTCCGTAGATCTGGATGGGATAACCGCTGCGCTGGAGCTTGGAAAAGAGGAGACGAAGCGTCTGATCGGGGAGCTGGCAGAGGAGTATGAAAAAAACGGCCGCGGCATGCGGATTATCGAGCTGGAAAACGCTTATCAGATGTGTACAGCTCAAAATGCATACGAATACCTGATTCGGATTGCCAGGCAGCCGAAAAAGCATGTGCTTACAGATGTGCTTTTGGAAACGCTGTCCATTATTGCATACAAGCAGCCGGTCACAAAAGCGGAGATCGAAAAAATCCGCGGTGTGTCATGCGACCACGCTGTCAGCAAGCTGGTAGAATACAATCTGGCCGTTGAGCTGGGGCGTATGGACGCGCCGGGACGGCCGATGCTGTTCGGTACAACAGAGGAATTTCTGCGCAGCTTTGGCATTCATTCGCTGGAGGAGCTGCCGGAGATGAGCACGCTGCAGATGGAAGAGTTCAAACGGGAGGCGGAGGCAGAGGTTTTGGAGGTCTGAATTTCTGTAGTTCCTAAAGACGTCTTGCTTGGGAAGGAGAACTGCCGCATCAATGCGTCGGTCGTAAGTGCGGCCGGGCAGAGGGTGAAAAGGAGCGTGGACCTAAAGCCGCAGCTGGAGATTAAGCGTTATCAGGCGGATTACCTGCTGAATAATGAAAACCGTTTGAACGCAATGGAAGCGTTTATGACCACCATTGAAAGCCCATGTGAAATCCTGGTAAAAAACAGCGAGGAGGCAAAACTGGGGAGTGCGTCCGCTGCATGGAAGACGCTCACAACGATTGGGGACGCGGTGGACGACGCTTCTACCGTGTTGGATATCCCGCTTCGCGAAAAGGAATTGTATGAGGCAATCCTGATTGACATTTTTGAAGAGGCTATGACAAACCGGCTGCTCTCAAGCGCTGGTGAGCGAGCCCAGCAAGCGGAGGCATTGTATAAGATGTTGGCGGATTTTCCAATAGATGCACCGGTGGATATTTCCAATATGTGTCTTTTTATCCGGGACGGGGAGGCTTATAAGGGAACGGATATGGCAGGCTTTCTGAATGATACGCTGGAGTATTTGCATTTGGATCAGTTCATCAAGATAGACGCGAACAATATGAATGAGTTTATGGAAGGGTGGGAAAGCATTTCAACCATAAAGGAATTCCTGACCGCGGCGAAGCAGTGCCTGAAAAGCGTGATCATTTCTATCCAGATTTCACAGATGTCAGAAGAGATGCAGGATGTTTTGAGGGAGATGTATGCCGCCTCCAAATCCAACGCCAATTTACGGCAGGCGTTAAAGGAGCTTTCAAGCGCGATCGACAGTTCTGCTGCCGTATACCTAAAGCCGCATTGTATTGCAGGTAAATTTGTTGTAAAACAGGAAATCCGGATGTTCTGGAATACGGTAAAAACCCAGTTCGGGCCGGGTGTGAACGGTTTGATTGCTCTTTATAAAGTGGAGAAGCTGGCGATGGATGCGTTTGCCGGATCAGACAAAAC
>CANDKL010000310.1 GCA_947385255.1 uncultured Roseburia sp.
ATGACAGTCAAGGTACCGAAGAAGATGAGCAAGAAAGTGCGTAACCAGTTAAAGATCAAACTGACAAGCGCAGGCATGAGCAAAAAGCTGAAATTACGCTAATCAACAAAAAAGGGCAGGCGGGCAACCGCCTGTCCTTTTTGGATGGCAGAATCCTCCGCTTTTGTGAAAATGACAAATTTTTGTAGTAAAAAGAGCTGGCTTTTTGTGTAAAAGTGTTATATGATAATAAAAGGACGACGTGTACAATCTACACGGTTCAATAGGAATTTTTTAAAGGAGGAACAGTATGAAGTTGAGAAACAGAATGCTCTCGGCCCTGCTTGCCGGGACACTGGTCGCCAGCGGGATGCCTGCCGGGTTGGGAACAGTCGCTGTAAATGCAGCAGACGCCAGCTTCGCCGGAGAAGAATGGTATGACCAGATCGACACGGTTGAGGTGAACAGAGAGCCGGCACATGCGTATTTTACGCCATATGAGACGGCAGAGCAGGCTCTTATGAACGAGCAGTCTGCGCTGGACGATAAGGACGGTTCGATTTACCGGATGTCCTTAAACGGCGACTGGAAGTTCAAATTTGCACAAAAGCCGGCAGACCGGGAGAAGACGGTAAGGGGAGCCAGTGCCGCCTCTTATGTGGAGAATTGGGATACCGCGGGCTGGGATACCATTAAGGTTCCAAGCTCTATCCAGGCACAGAAAAATGAGGACGGCACATTCAAATATGAGAAGCCGATTTACAGCAACCAGAGGTATCCGTGGCAGAATTATGAAAGCGTTCCGCTGGGAGCAACCGTTGTTGCGCCAACAGTCAATAACAGTGTTGGACACTATAAAAGAACCTTTACTATCCCGTCGGAATGGGACGGCAGGGATGTATTTGTGAATTTCGAAGGCGTAGAGTCTGCATTTTACCTGTATGTGAACGGGCAGCAGGTCGGTTACGCAGAGGACAGCTATACATCCGATGAGTTTAATATTACTTCTTATTTGAAAACAGGCGAAAATACGATTGCAGTAGAGGTATACCGCTGGTCGACAGGAAGCTATCTTGAGAACCAGGATTTTATCCGCTACAGCGGTATTTTCCGTGACGTCAACCTGTATTCCAAGAACCAGGTAGAGGTTCGCGACGTATTTGTGAAAACAGAGCTGGACGAGGCATATCAGGACGCGACGCTGGAATTGGACGCTTCCATCCGGAACTTAGGCGACGCCGCCGCGGCCGGGAAGTCGTACCAGGTAAAAGCAGAGCTGTATGAAATCGACGGGAAGACCAAGGTATGGGACAGCCCGCTTGAGATTGCGGTCAGCGTGCCGCAGGCAAAGGCTACTGTGGAAGAAAAGTCAGACGATGAAGGCGTTACCGTAACCGGCTCCAAAGCCGTAAAGAACCCGAAGAAATGGTTTGCAGACAGCCCGAACCTGTACCTTCTTCTGGTAGAGCTTAAGGATGATACCGGATATGTTGTGGAGACGCTTTGCCAGAGAGTCGGCTTCCGTGAGATTGATAAAGTTGACATCAACGAAGCAGGCCAGGAGCAGGCGCAGATCAACGGCAAGAAGATTATGTTCCGCGGGACAAACCGCCATGAATCGGATCATATAGACGGCCGTGCGATAACAAAGGAAGATATCAAAGCGGATCTGTTCCTGATGAAGGAGTTTAATGTCAATGCGATCCGTATGAGCCATTACCCGAATAATCCGTATACCTATGCGCTGGCAGACGAGCTCGGGTTATACATCTGCGACGAAACGAACGTAGAATCCCATATCGGCGCAAGCACCAACCATATTCCGTCGGGATATCCGATATGGAACAATTCCGTAATGGACCGTACCAAGAATATGGTAGAGCGTGACAAGAACCATCCATGCGTTGTAATCTGGTCGCTTGGTAATGAGGCAACCTACCCGACTTATGATATGAATGACGATTATTGCTTCTACAATTCGACAAGGTGGATTTTGCAGCGTGATCCGTCCCGTCTGCGTAAGTATGAGCGTGATAACCGCTATACGAAGGGTGACAGGGAACATTCCATGGTAGACATTTATTCCAGCCAGTACTGGGGCGTCAGCTCTGTGGAAGGCCATGTGACAAATCCGAACAATAAGGCGCCCTATATCCAGTCCGAGTATGCGCATGCAATGGGCAACGGCCTTGGGAATTTCAAGGAATACTGGGATGTATTCCGCAAATATCCGAACGGGCAGGGCGGTTTTATCTGGGATTGGATCGATCAGTCCATGCTGACAAAAGCAGACGGCAGCGACGAGATGTATTTCGGATACGGCGGCGACTGGGGAGAGACAGTCCATGATAATGATTTCTGTGCAAACGGACTTGTGAATGCAGACCGTACACCGTCGCCGGAGCTGTACGAGGTTAAGAAGGTTCATCAGGAGGTATCCTTCTATGACGACGGCGCTGCAGCAAACGGCGAAGTGCGTATAGTCAATGAATTTTTGAATACGAACTTAAATAAATACAATGTTTCCTGGACGTTAAAGGAAGACAATCGGGTGATTGGCAGCGGAAGCCTGACGGACGAGCAGAAAAATATTGCTCCGCTGGAGGAAAAAACCATTACGCTGGCACAGTTCCCGGCTGTTTCTGCTGTGAAGGGTTCCGATTATGTACTGACGCTGTCTGTGACCTTAAAAGAGGATCAGGCATGGGCCGGCGAATACGGCGGACATGCCGGCGAAGAAATCGCGTTTGAGCAGTTTGAGCTTTCCTATGACGGCGCGGCGCCGCA
>CANDKL010000311.1 GCA_947385255.1 uncultured Roseburia sp.
CGTGTGCTCTTCCGATCTTGATATTCATCAGCGTACTTTTGCCGGAGCCGGACGGCCCTAATATGGCAAGATATTCTCCCTTCTGTACAGTCAGGGACACGTCCTTTAACACATGGAGCGGCTCGCTGCCCATGTGGTAATATTTGTTTATCTGCCGAAGCTCAATAATTTCCATCGCAGCCCTCCTTTTATTCTGCGCCCAGCGCATCGACCGGTACCAGCTTCGATGCCTTATACGCCGGATAAAATCCAAATATTGTGCCCGTGGCAACCGCAAACAGAAGCGCTGCCGCAAAGGCCGGTATGCTAAGCTCGACCCGTATGCCAAAGGTCCTTACCACCGGGGTTACTGCAAGGCTCGCAAGGCTGCCCAGCATACCGCCAATCAGACTGATGGACGCGGCTTCTAACAAAAATTCCGTCAGAATATCTGACCGCGGGCAGCCGATGGCTTTTAAGATACCGATTTCATTGGTCCGCTCCTTGACCGATACGAATAATACATTCATAATGCCGATTCCGCCTACCAGAAATACAAGCAGCGCCATTGCTGCAAGCAGCATGGTGAGAATGCGGTTTGACGCCTCTGCCGCCTCCATTTTGCTGCCGGCGTCAGAAAATGTAAACGCCGAGGCAGGATAGCGCTCCTCCAAAAGGTTCTGCGCATCGGCGATAACCTCATCCGTCTGTTCCACGTCTCCCGCCAGAATGGTTATGGTGGGACGTACGTCTTCCCCAACCAAATATTTAACGCCTGTCGCATACGGTATAAAAACCGCATCATCCGGGCTGATTCCCGATGCGACCGAGCCCATGGCGGCCAATACGCCGTCTACCACGTAAATCCGTTCGTCAATATACAAAATACTTCCATACGCGTCGATTGCACTGCCAAAAATTTCTTCTGCTGCGTTTGCACCTAAGACGCAGGATTTTTCTTTGCTTTCTTCACTTTCCGCCGAGATAAATTTTCCTGCCGACAGCGTCAGATTGCTGATGGATGCGTAGTTTTCCTGTACGCCCGCAATGGTATAGGTGGAAGCCTCCTCTAAATCGCCTCCGTCTACGCTGCCCCGCGCCGTATAGGAAATCGTCCCGTCCGTTATGCCGTCCATGCTTTCCAGAAGATACTCCGTATCATCCGAGGTCAGCGTTATCCACTCCGCTGTCTGGCTGGCCTGCCCCATTCCTCCGGCGGCCCGGCCGTTCTGCCGTCCAGCATCGGAGGATGTGCCGCCATCCGATGCGTCACCACTGCCGGACGGCTGTTTGCCGCCGGACGGCGCCCCCTCTCCGGAGGGCATTTCCCCGTCAGACGGCATTCCTTCCCCAGACGGCATTTCCCCACCGAACGGCATTCCTTCTCCGGACGGCATCTCTCCACCGAACGGCATTCCTTCCCCGGACGGCATCTCTCCACCGGACGGCATTCCTTCCCCGGACGGCATTTCCCCGCCGGACGGAATTCCTTCTCCGGACGGCATTCCTCCGCCGTTATCTCCACCGCCTCCCGGCATCCCTCCGCCGTTATTTCCGCCGCCTCCCGGCATCATTCCGCCTCCCCCAAAGAAAGTCCTTCCACCGTTTTTTTTCTGCTGCTCGGCCTGGCAGGAGATATCAATTGCTCCTGCGTTTAAGTTGCGGAACTGATCCTCCACATCCATTTTTCCGCCTTTTCCAATGGCAATTACCATAACGATGGTCGCTGCGCCCACTACAATCCCAACGGAGGTCAGTACCGTTTTGGATTTATTTTGCGTAATATTCTGCCAGACAAGCCGTAATAATTCCCCTATTTTCATTTTTCTGCCACCCGACCTTCCAGGATTACCGTGTCTCCCTCTTCTATTCCACCCGAAATTTCTATATAAATTCCGTCTGTAATCCCCACAGTAACCGGAACGGTTTCCATAGAGCCGTCCCCGCGCTTTATCTGGATGCTGGCTTTGCCGCCGTCCTGCACAACTGCTTTTCTGGAAACATAGTACACATCCTCAGCCTGCGCCGAAACAAACGTCACATTGCCGGTCATATCCTGATAAACGTCCCCGACATCTCCGGTAAATACGACCGTAACTTCATAGGAAACTGTCGATGTACCGCTGGAAGCAGAAGTATCCACGGCCTTTACCTTTCCCTCATAGGTTTTGTCCTCATACGCTGTCAATGCAATCTGCACCTCATTTCCCACCTGTATGGATGCAATATCCTCCTGCGATACCGATACCGCCATCGTCACATTTTCTGCATCTGTAAATTCCGCCACATTGACGGAGGATGAAAGCGTATCGCCCTCCTCATAGCCAAGCGCAAATACCGTGCCGGCATACTGGGCATAAATGGTACCGTCCCCTATCAGCGCCTGAAAATAAGAAAGTGTATCCTGTGCTTCCTCCAGCTCTTCTCTGGCTTCCTCTACTTTTTCGTCTGTATCCGATGTATTGATCTGATAAACATTGTCGGCATTGCTGTATGCCAGCATGGCCTCCTCGTACTTCTGCTGTGCTTCTACCGTTTGGATTGCCTGCTTGTTGAGCGCGGACTGAAGCTGCGCTGCCAGTGCGTTATAATTGGCCTGCTCCAGGGCCAGATCGGCACTGCAGCTCTCTCCGCCCGCAATTTTTTCCTGGTATTCCGCTATTTTGAAAGCGGATTCCTCTGCCCTTGCACGCGCCTGATCTACGGATGCCTGCAGCT
>CANDKL010000312.1 GCA_947385255.1 uncultured Roseburia sp.
TTAAAAGAGGCTGCGGACGCAATCGGGTATAATTATACCTATCTGTCCAGGCTGTTTAAAAAGGTGACCGGTATGCCTGCTAATAAATATATCACCGATAAAAAGATCTATATGGCAAAGGAACTGCTTGCCGCGCATCCGGAAATGGTTTTGGAGGATGTCAGCGGGATGTGCGGCTACCGTGATACCAGCTATTTTATCCGCGTGTTTAAAAAACAGACCGGAATGTCCCCGGGCGAGTACCGGGCGGCTAAAGATTCTGGCAAAGGATTGAGCCGGTAAGCTGTCCGCCGGTGCTTTCGGAACATTCTTGCAGATGTGTTAGATTTTAGAAAGAGTTTGGAAAGGTTGGTTTGGTAGGATCTGTTTATACGGAACAATTAAGATAGAAAACTGAAATTCAAACAGGAAAGGAGCATCTTATGGGAATCCAAACAGATACCAGAGAACCATACAACACCAGGGAAATTTTAAAAACGCAAAATCTAAAAAAATACTACGGAACAGGCGAAACCTGCGTCAAAGCGCTGGACGGCGTTGATTTTTCCGTACAAAGGGGCGAATTTGTCTCCATCATCGGTACGTCCGGCAGCGGAAAATCTACATTATTAAATATGCTTGGCGGCTTAGACCGCCCCACATCCGGCGTGGTAACGGTGGACGGCAAAAATATTTTTACATTAAAAGACGAAGCCCTCACCATTTTCCGCCGCAGGAAAATCGGCTTTATTTTTCAAAGCTACAATCTGGTTCCGGTGTTAAACGTCTATGAAAACATCGTCCTTCCGATTGAGCTTGACGGCAATCGAATTGACCGGCAGTTTGTCGATCAGGTCATCGAAATGCTAGGGCTTGCCGGCAAGCGGTATGCGCTTCCTTCGCAGCTTTCCGGTGGGCAGCAGCAGAGGGTGGCGATTGCAAGGGCGTTGGCGTCAAAGCCGGTCATTGTGCTGGCAGACGAACCGACCGGCAATTTAGACTCCGTAACCAGCCAGGAAGTGTTAGAGCTGTTAAAAATGACCGGGGAACGGTTTGACCAGACCATGGTGATGATAACGCACAACGAGGAAATCGCGCAGATGGCAGATCGGATTGTGCGCATTGAGGACGGCAGGATTGCAAAATCAGGCAAGGGCGGTGGTTTGTATGCGTAAAGTAAAAAACAATCGGGCCATTAAAAGGCTTGCCAAAAAAAGCTTTGCCGCAAACCGGACGCGCAATCTTGTGGCAGCCCTTGCCATTGCGCTGACGGCGGTTTTGTTTACGGCGGTATTTACCATAGGAATCGGGATGGTAAAGGATGCGGAAAAAAATACGATGCTGCAGGCGGGCAGTGATCTGCACGGCGTATTTAAGGAAGTCACAAAAGAGCAGATTGAAATTTTAAAGAACCATCCGTCCATCAAAGAATCTGGCCGTGATTTGCTCGCGGCAAACGGGGTGGCAAACCCGGAATTCTTAAAGCGCCATGTGGAGCTGCATTTTGTAGAGCCAAACTTATACCCGCACTGGTTTTTCCATATCGTAGACGGCAGAGTGCCGGAGGCGGCGGATGAAATCCTGATGGATCAAAAATCCATGGAGCTTTTGGGCGCAGAGCCGAAGGCGGGCGGCAAGGTGACGCTGCTGCTCGAATTGTGCGCGGGGGATGCGCCGGTTTCCCGGACATTTTCGGTAAGCGGGGTAATAGAGCCCGCAGAAGGGATGAACGTGGGGTTTGCCATTGTTTCTGCGGCGTATCTGGAGGAATATGCCGGTGAAATTGCAAAAATGCAGGATGATGCAGTTAGCGTGTCGGGGAAAATGAACCTGGACGTCCTGTTTTTTCGCGCAAACGATTTACAGGGGCAATTGGAGCAGGTGGTTACGGACAGCGGATTTTCCGTGGATGCGTCGGATTCGGATTTTATTGATTCCAATGCAAACTGGGCGTATCTGTCCGAAAGCGCGCGCGATCCGATGACGATGGCAGGGGTCGCGGCCGCGCTGGCGTTAATTATGCTGACGGGGTACTTGATTATCTATAATATTTTCCAGCTTTCTGTGATCAGCGATATCCGTTACTATGGGCTGTTAAAAACCATCGGAACCACGGCGCGCCAAATCAAGCGAATCCTGCGCCGGCAGGCGCTTGCCCTGTGCGTACTTGGCACGCCGGCAGGGCTTCTTGTTGGATTTTTTGTGGGAAAAGTACTGCTTCCGGTGATCTTGTCCGTGGGGACAAACAGAGGGGGACAGGAAATCCCGGTTGCGCCGTACCCGTGGATTTTTATTGGAGCGGCGTTGTTTACCATCCTTACAACGCTGCTGTCGGAATGGAAGCCCGGCAGGATTGCGGCAAAGGTTTCCCCGGTGGAAGCGCTGCATTATACGGAGCAAAAAACGGGCGGCAAACGGAAGAAAAAATCGACGGACGGCGGAAAACCCCTTCGGATGGCGTTTTCCAATCTGGGCAGAAATAAAGGCAGGACCACGGTCGTGATCCTTTCGCTTTCGCTGACAGTTGTCCTGATGAACAGCATATATACGGTAACAGGCTCTATTGTGCGGGAGAGCTTTATCGCGGCCTGTAAGGGGCAGGAGGGCTTCTTGGACGGCGGAAGGATTTATATGACGGAAAACGGGCCGAAAATCCCGGCCGATACCTGGGAAATCCCGGATTATATTCCGACCGACGAAGCGG
>CANDKL010000313.1 GCA_947385255.1 uncultured Roseburia sp.
CGCAAATATCGTTACGCTGGATCACGGAGACGCAAATCCGCGAAGCGCCGTACTTGGCGTATTCAGTCAAAAAGCAGGAGCGGATGAATTTGCCCTGAAGGGATTTCAAAGGCCCCGTGTTCCTATGATGTCATTTGGAGGAAAGTCCGGACAAAATCTGACAAAAGCATCCATAGGGGCCCTCGCATACTCCGCTGAAACCTACCTTGCGGCAGGATGCTCTATTGACCAGCAGAAGGATTGGGAAAATGGCAATATACGCAATGTATTTGTTTCCGCAGTGCCGCGAAACGATCTGCAACAGGGCAGCGTCAAAACAAACTGGCTGACCTCCTATCCGGAGGGCGGCAGTTTAAGCGCGTCAAATCCCTATCTTGTCAAAATGGGGGAACGATTTTTTTTGCTGCTGTGGGAGGAACTGTCCGGAAACAATGAATACGGAGGCGCTTCCCCGAACGGTCGGTTATTCTATGTTTATCTGGATCAAAACGGCATGCCAACCAGTCAGGTTTACACCGTAGAAGGGCATTTATCGGACTGCAATCCAATCGTTGTGAACCAGACTGCAGTATGGTATGTGACAAGCAGGGAAGGGCTGCGCTTTTACACGATAGACGGAATGGGAAACTTTCATACCATAGACGTTATCGCATTCAGTGAAAAAGTCAGGGATTTTGCGGGATATGTAGCAGAAAGCGGAAATATCTTTTTGGAGTGGAAGCCTGTACCGGGGGCAAAAGGCTATCATATACTCCGCCGTTTGATAGACAAAGAGAGCTATATAGTGTACTATTATGAGGTAAGCAGTGGTAAAAGCAATTGTTTTACAGATAAGAACGAAGTAGGCGGGATCGGATTGGGATATTTCGAGAAAGGCGGGGTTTACGAATATTTCATCTACGCCCATAATGGCAGGGTCTGGAGCAAAGCCTCCGATCCCCTGTACATCACCTATGAAATACCAAAATCGGGTAAGAAGGCATTAAAAACCGGGAAAAAATACGAGGTTCAGGGCCTGCTCTATCAATATCAGGGCAGTTCCTTCAAATTAGCAGGAGTCAAGAAGACCTTCCAGAAAACGACAGTTAAGATCCCGGCCAAAATAACTGTCTCCAAAAAAACATACCCCGTCACCGCAATTGGTGCAAACGTCTTTAAAAACAACAAAAAAATAAAGCAGGTAGTGCTTGGAAAAAACATTGCTTCCATCGGAAAAAACGCCTTTTCAGGCTGCAAATCCCTGTCTAAAATCACCATAAAAAGCACAAAGCTGACCGATAAAAAAATCGCCAAAAACGCATTCCAAAAGCCGGGCGGCGGAAGCTCAAAAAAAGTAACCGTCGAGCTTCCGAAAAAGAAATATCGTGAATACAAAAAACTCTTAAAAAAACGCATCATTCATACAAAAAAAGTAAAGCTCAGCTACAAAAAGATATGAAGAAGCTTTTGCGTTTAGTTTTCCAGATATGCTTTGTATTCAGAAATCAATGCCTTGAATTCAGGATGGTTTTGAAGAAAAGCATAGTTTCCACAGGTCAAAAAGGATAGCCATTTGACTGGTTTTATCTGCGATTTTTTTGCAGCATCCGTTTATCGGCCAGTACATTTAAAATTTCCTGCGCTTTGTCATAATCGCCGTTACGGATGCATCTGCTTGCCCTCATAAAATCTGCGCTGCTGCTGATTTTGCTGCCAGGACTTTCTGCGAGCCGGCAGTACCATCTGTCGAGCACGGCGTGATAGGGCTGCAGTTCTTCCTCCGGCAATCCGGCCAGGTTCAGCAGGCCGTCAAGCTGAAAGATAAGGCAGTGCAATAAGAATGCCGCACGTCCGGTTCTGTAGGGGGGGACTTGCCCCATATATACAGGATGGAAGTTGATATTTTAATTGACCGGATTACGGACTGCCTGATAGACACGCGAACCGGAGAGGAAGTGGAAACGGAATATCGGATGCGTGAAATGCTGATCAGGCCGAAAGATTATAAAGGGTGGAAATTCAACTGGAGTATCACAGAGAAAAACGGGTATCATATATGAGCTGTTTTTAAAGGGTGACAATACAGTGCAGGGCAGGATATCCTAAAAATTGACGGTGTAGTGGCATTTACATCAAAAAGTGACTTGGTAAGGTATTATATGGATAAATTAAATGCGGTAACACAATGGATTGTGGTTAAAACAATCCGATGCTCGCTATTTGTATGGACATAATTTCATAACCCATGCTTTTCCGAAATGATATTTTTTGTCCAGTCTTTACATTTCAAAAAAATATACCTTTATTCAGATTGATATAATGGTATAATTATGGTATGATTATGGATATGGCAAAAAACACCTTTATCTATTGTTTATTTATTTTCAGAGAGGAGATAACAAATGCCACAGATTATACCAATTAAAGATTTAAAAAACACTTCCGAGATTTCCGATATGTGCCATAGGTCAGACGAACCTATTTATATTACAAAAAATGGCTATGGAGATATGGTTATTATGGGCATGGAGGTTTATGAGAACACCATGCGCCAGCTTGCAGTATATAGGGACATTGGAGTGTCAGAGCAGCAAATAGAAACCGGACATGTAAGGGATGCCCGAATAGCTTTGACAGAAATGAGGAAAAAACATGGCTTATAATTTAAGTGTTACAGAACG
>CANDKL010000314.1 GCA_947385255.1 uncultured Roseburia sp.
AAATTTTTGTCGGCTTCCAGCGTACGGAAAGTGGGCTCGCCCAAAAATTTCATCAGCGCCTGATCTGTTGCGTTGCCGCCGATTACCCTGTGCTCCCCATCATACATAGACTGTGTATTTTTGCCGATGGCAAGGTCTAACAGGCTTTTTATAGCGCTGTGCTTATTAAGTTCAGAAATTTCAATGGAACTGCCGTCTGCCGTAAAGAAGTCTACGACTTCCAACATTCCTTTGGTAATGGTTCCGGTTTTGTCGCTGAACAGGATGTTTAATGAGCCTGCGGTTTCTATACCTTCTGCTTTGCGGACAAGCACGTTGTGATCTAACATTTTGCTCGTATTCTGCATCAGCACCAGGGAAATCATTAACGGCAGACCTTCCGGCACCGCGCAGACAATAATAACAACCGCTAAAGATACTGCATTTATGACATCTTTGACTATCTGTTCAAAGCCCAGTGCAAAGTATGCGGATACACCGCCGTGAGATGTCACAAAATATGCAAAATAAAGTACGGCAATGACAATAGCTCCGATATAACCAAATGTAGAAATCTGATTTGCCAGCCTGGCAAGCTTCACCTTAAGCGGAGAATCCGGTTCGTCTTCCTGCATCTCCTCTGCCATCTTGCCCATCATGGTCTTCAGACCAACCTTGCGCACGTCCAAAATACCCTCGCCGTCAAATACGACTGCCCCGCGGAACAGGGAATGTTTATCCACAAACGTGTCTCCGGTAATATCATCAGCAAGCTGTACGCTTTCATCCGCCGCCGTTTTTTTGCATTCCTCGGCTTCACCGTTTAATGCAGAGTTGTCTACGGCAAGCGCGCCGGATACTAAAATACCGTCCGCCGGGATTTTGTCGCCGGACTGTAAGAGCACTTTATCGCCTACTACAACGTCATCTACATCAATTACAGTAACAATGCCATTCCGATGCACCTTACACTGATCTTTTTTGGTACTGTCTTTTAATTCGCGGTACTTGGTATCGCTGGCAACACCTGTTTTAGCCGATACGAACGCCACAATCAAAACAGCTACAATCGTACCGAGCGGTTCGTAAATCTCCGCATAGCCAAAGAAAAACATCACAATCATAAGCGCCGCAATTGCGAGCAGGATCTTAATCATGGGATCTCCAAATGTTTCCTTAAACTCCTCCCAGAATGTTGTCGGTTCCGAATCAGGGATTTCATTTGATCCAAATTTTTGTCTCGAATCGGAAACTTCCTGATCGTTAAGTCCTTGAAATTTCATGTCTTATCTCCTTTTTACCTTATCCTTGGCGGATAGTATTAGATATACCGGTTTGCAAGCTCTCCGAGTCCCGGATCGTTCGTTCCCTGGCCGATTGCATTAAACTTCCACTCACCGTTGTGGCGGTAAACCTCACCGAAAATGAGGGCTGTCATGCCGGAATAATCCTCGCTCAGGTTGTATTTGCACATTTCATTGTTATTCCTGCCGTCTACCAGTCGGATAAATGCATTTTGTATCATGCCGAAATGCTGGTTACGCTTTACCGCCTGATAGATATTGACTACCAGTACAATCCTGTCGTACTCTGCCGGAACTCTGGCCAAATCCACAAGAATCTGCTCGTCGTCGCCTTCCCCTGCGCCGGTTAAATTATCGCCCATATGCTGCACGGTGCCGCTCTTGTGCGACAGATTGCCAAAATAGATTATATCCGATTTATCGAGCAGCCTGCCGCCCTGCAGCAAAAGTGCGGATGCATCACAGTCAATCGGCTGCGGCTTGGGTGCGAAAAATCCTCCTTTGGAGCGTTTCGCTTCGTCCCATCCCAATCCAATCATCACCTTGGAAAGCCCTGCGTTGTCTTTTGACAGACTGACTTTTTGTCCTTTTTGTAAACTTACTGACATATGCTTTTCCTCCTATTCCAGTTCTACCCCAAAGTTAGTGCAAAGCGCAGCCAGACCGCCCTGATAGCCGCTGCCAATTGCATTGAATTTCCACTCGCCATTGTTTTTATAAAGCTCGCCAAATACAGCTGCCGTTTCGATAGAGAAGTCCTCCCCCAGATCGTAGCGCAGCATTTCTTCTCCCGTTTCTTCATTATAAATATGGATAAACGCATTGCTGACCTGCCCGAAGTTCTGGTTCCGCTGCTCTGCTTCATAAATAGTAACGGTAAACGCTATCTTAGTAATGTTGTCCGGAACGGATTTCAAATCAATTTTAATCTGCTCGTCATCCCCATCACCAACGCCGGTACGGTTGTCTCCCTGATGCTGCACGCTTCCCGACGGATGCGTTAAATTACCATAAAATACAAAATCCTCAGACTTTGTAATCTTGCCGGTATCGGCCAATAAAAATGCCGCTGCATCCAAATCAAAATCTCCTCCGGTATCAAATGCATTGACATCCCACCCAAGACCTACGACTACTTTTGTCAGGCCCGGATTATCTTTCGTCAGGCTTACTTTCTGTCCTTTTTTCAAACTGACTGGCATATTATTTCTCCTTTCACTCTGTTTCCATGTAACAATTCAGGCAACCGCCTATGCAACCTGTATGCCATAGTGGCCGCACAATGCTGCAAGACCTCCCTGAAAACCGCTGCCAATAGCGTTGAATTTCCATTCTCCATTATGACGGTACAACTCTCCTACGACAATTGCTG
>CANDKL010000315.1 GCA_947385255.1 uncultured Roseburia sp.
CACATCCGCGTTTTCATCCAGCACATCAGCCTCTCCGTAATCCACCTCGTATTTCTGCAGCTTGTCGATATACCGGATGAAATGAAACAGGCCCCGGTAGCTGCTTTTTTCGTAAGCGGACGCTTTTTCCAAAAGCATCTCCAGATTTGCCCTGCGCCGCTCCCCGCCCGGCATAGCCGTCACATAGGCCAGGTATCCGGTGTCCTTTAACACCCGCTGCAGCAGCTCATAAATCGAAAGCTCTTCTGCCAGTCTGCGGAATCCGTCCAGTCCCGTTATAAACGTCTGCAGCTTAACAAAAAGCTCTGCCGGAAGCATTTTTTCCACCGCCTCCAGCACGCAGCAGTGAAACGGCTTTCCTCTGCCGGCCGCTTTGATTACGGCAAGCTCCTCGTCCGAAAAATTCCCGATTGCGGAACGCAGCACCGCGGCCAGCGGAATGTCCTGTCTGGGATTGTCCAAAATCCGCAGCATGCAAAGAACGGCGGCAACCTCCTGCGCCTGAAAATAACCGGTCTTAGAGGCGGCGTGCGCCGGTATGCCCTTTTGCCCAAGCACCTCCAGAAAGGTATCCGCATAGGCGCCGAAGCTGCGCAGCAAAATGACAATATCTCCATACCGCGCCGCCCGCAGCTCTCCCGTTTTGGCGTCCGTCACCCTCTGCGCACGGAGCATCGTACGGATTTTGGCCGCTACAAGCTCCGCTTCCAGTCGGGCCGGATCGGACAGCCCTGCCTCCTCTAGCAGCTCATCCTCCGGATCCGCCAGTAACAGCTCCGACTCCATGCCGTCACAGTCCGGATAGGCCGCGCCCGGATACAGCGCCGCCGCCTCGTCATACGCCACATTTCCCAGATCCTTTTTCATTATTTGGGAAAAAATGCAGTTTGCCGTGTCAATGACCTCCCTGCGGCTCCGGAAATTTTTGTGAAGCTCAATTTTCCGGTGCGTATCGCTCTCTTCCGTATAGGCGTCGTATTTTTCCATAAACAGATCCGGCCGGGCCAGACGGAACCGGTAGATGCTCTGCTTGACGTCCCCTACCATAAACCGGTTAAATCTGCCAAGCTCCTCCCCGGATACCGCAAGCAGAAGGCTCTCCTGCACGAGATTGCTGTCCTGGTATTCATCCACCATGACCTCCTCGTACCGCTTCCGGCACTGCATGGCAATCTCGGTCGGCTGCTTTGTCTCTTCATCCAGCAGTATTTTCAGCGCAAAATGCTCCAAATCGTCAAAATCCAGTATGTTTTCCTTCCGCTTTTTCGCGTCATAGGCGTCCATAAATTCCTCCGCCAGACGCGCAAGCTCCTCCGCCACACCGGCCATTTCGGACATGCGCGAAAGCAGCTCCTCTTCCCCGGCGCCTGCAAAATCAGCCTTCAGACGTTTCACGGTATCCTTGATTTCCTCCCGCTGCGCCTTAAAGCGTTCCCGCTTTGTTTCGTCGCCCTCATAATTGCGCTTTGAGGGAAGGCGGTCAAAGGTACAGGCGGACAGCGCATCCGCCAGACTGCGGTAATCCTCCGCCCCTGCCAAAGGAAACAGCCGCATCCGGTCGCGCTCCGCCGTTTCATTCAGATACAGCGGCCCGTCCGCATCCAAAGAAAGCCGCACGTTGTCTTCGGCCAGCGCAGTCAGATCCGTACACACCTGCCGCAGATAAACCACCAGCCGTTTCATCCATTCCTTTTCCTCAAGCTCTTCAATCGAATCAAACCGGTAATTCCCTGCGGCCCCGCGCAGCCATTCCTTCGGCCAGGGAAAGCTCATGGCAAAATGATACAGCTTTAACACCAGATCCTTTAACCCGTCGTCCCTTTTGCCGGAGGCAAAGCATTCCACAAACCGAAGGAACGCCTCACTCGCCTCCTCATAATTGGCCGTCAACACCTCGTCCATCACGTCCTCCTGCAAAAGGTTTAACTCCCCCTGCTCGGCAATCCTGAAATTCGGCTCCAAATCCACCCGATGGAAATAGCTGCGGATCAGATACAGGCAAAAGCTGTGGATGGTTGTAATCTGCGCATGGTGCAAAAGCATCGCCTGCTTCATCAGATGACTGTTCTCCGGATCCTGTTTAAGCGCCGCTTCCAACGCCGCGCCAATCCTCTCCCGCATTTCCGCAGCCGCCGCAGAGGTAAACGTCACAATCAGCATACGGTCAATGTCAACCGGCCGCTTTTGATCTAAAATCCTGCCGATAATCCGCTCCACCAAAACGGCCGTCTTTCCGGAGCCTGCAGCGGCCGACACCAGCAGATTTTTATCCCGCTGTGTAATGACCTCCATTTGTTCTTCGGTCCAGTTTACTCCCATGGCGTTCCCTCTCCTTTCATATGTAAAAGCAGCTCCTCCTCGGAGAGCTCGGAAAGCCTCCGGTACGCAAAGCCCGGCACCCGCACGTCAAACTGGCAGACGGCCCGGTATACACAGTAATCACAGCCGCTTTTTCCGGCCAGCGCATAAGGTGCAATGCAGATATCGCCCTGCATCATCCGCTGCCCCAAATGCAGAATTGTCTCGTTCACATAGGCGGAAAGCGCCGCAAAGTCCCGCGCCTGTATCGTTTTGGAGGCTTTTTTGATGCTGCCGTCCTTGTTTGTGCCGACCGGAATCACAGACGACTGGAAGCCGCCCTCCTGTG
>CANDKL010000316.1 GCA_947385255.1 uncultured Roseburia sp.
TTCCGATTCGTCAAAGCCGATCGGGAAATCATAGGGCGAACGGATCTTTTCCTGTACCGCTTCGTTTTCCAGAAATTCGTCCAAGCCAACCGTTCCGGAGCGCTTTCCGATCACAGGCAGCTCTTTGTCTCCCCAGGTGTGCGCCATCTGCCGGCACACCGCCTCAATCTTTCCTTCCTCGCGTTCGCCGTCTCCGGCCCGGACGGCCATAGCCGCCTGGAATTCCAGCACCTGGTTTTTCCCGTAAATACAGAGCCCCCGGCCCTTTATGTCCTTTTCCGGCCGGATGCGCAGGCGGGTCATGCGCAGCGCCTGCATATACTTTCCGTCCTCGTCCATTTCTAGGCAAAGCACCCTTGGCATACACTGTGCGATACCAGATGGGATCTCTTTTTGGGAAATGCCGTTTCCGGACAGGACAAAATAGATGCCCATCCCGGCGCTTTCCTTTATGAGACGCTCAAATAGAGTGGCATATTTCTGGCCGTCCTTCTGCAGAAATGCTCCGGCCACCTCGCCGAAGTTGTCCACAAATACAAAGACGGACGCCTGATGCTCTGCACTGCCTGATGTCTGCCCGCCGTTTTGCAGCTCCAGATATTTTCGGTAATCGTATCCGGCATACTGTTTCCTGCGAATTTCCATTTCCTCCTGTAACGTGCCAAGCAGCTCAAAAAACTGCTGCATGCCGTCCCTGCCAATTACGCGATCTACATGCGGCGCGTCTTTAAAATAGGAAAGCGCATTTTTATCAAAATCTGCCGCAAAGATCCGTACCTCCTCCGGGCTGTAACGGTGGATGAGCCCATACAGCAGGGTCTGCATCAGCGTACTCTTCCCTGCGCCGCCGCGCCCGTAAATCACGGTATTCCCGTCGCGGACAAAATCTACGATAAACGGCTTTTGCTTTTCACTGTCCTGCAGGTTCGCCGGATCATCCGCATAGCCTGCCACAGCCTCACGCGCAGTGCTCCCCCGCAGCGGTTTCCAGCCTGTTTTTGCCTCATAAAACAGCGCCGTACAGGCAGCAAATTTAGCTTCGTCCAGATAGATCCGTTCCTTAAGCAGCGGCTTTGAAATCCGATATGGCTTCTGGTAGGCGCGGTCTGCCGCCACGGTCTGCGCCAGATATTGGATGGTAGCGGAAAACTGCGTCTCTTTTTTCTTTTCGGGGTATTTCCGATCTGAATCCTTAAGCAGTTCCTCCGCCTGCTCCCTGGCGGAAAGCTGCCGCACCGAAGCCGGGAGCTTTACATAATCCTCAAGCAGATGCAAAATCCGCTTATCCATCGCTTCATTCCGTTCATAATCCGGCCTCGGCGGCTCTTCATCCTCTAATGTAATCCGCGCCGCCGCATTCCCGGCATTTAAGCAGGCATAAAACCGTTCCAGAAAAGCTTCCCGCAGAGCGTTGTTTCCGGATACCTGTTCCAAACTCAGCTCACTGCCAATCTCCTTAAGCTGCATCACCAGATGCTCTGCCCACGCGTAAAACAGCTCCTCATTCTGCCGGTATTTCGCCGCGCTCCCTTCGGTACGCACCAGGGCGGGCTTTTCCTCTACCAAAAGCACCTTGCCCCCGTCCGTATCCTTCTGTCCGCCAAAGTATGCCGCGCCGCTGTAGCCCGACTGGAACTGCTCATAAAGCTCGTCCATGCCGACCTGCAGATACCCGCGCCCTGCTCTTGTAATATAGGCGGCGTCCTTTTTGCCGATCATCTCCTGGCTGTCTTCCTTACTCTGCATCCGAAGACAGATCTTAAACTTGGAATTGCTGACAATATTTCCGCTGACCGTACCGCCGCCCGGCGTCTGCGTCGCCAGGATTAAATGCACGCCTAAGCTACGCCCGACCTGCGATACGCTGATCAGCTGGTCGATGAATTCCGGGTTATCCTTTTTTAACTGTGCAAACTCGTCGATAACAATGAACAGATGCGGCAGGATCGGCAGGTTTTCCTGGTTCTCCTCGCTCTCCTCATAGAGCTTGCGGTATTCGTTGATATTTTTTACGCCGTTTTCCGAAAAAATCTGTTCCCTGCGCATATTTTCGGTACGGATTGAAACCATAATGCGCTCCGCCTGGTTTGCTGAAAGGTTGGACATCTGCCCGATCTTGTGGGGCAGGCGTTCAAACAGGCCTGCCATTCCCTCCCCCTTGTAATCGATCAGGAAATAGGCTACATCATTCGGGCTGTAGTTGACTGCAAGCGACAGCAGGTACGACTGCAGTGTTTCACTTTTTCCGGAGCCTGTGGTACCGCCCACAAGCCCATGCGGGCCGTGCATTTTTTCATGCAGATCCAGGATACAGGGTGCGCCGCCCGCCATCTGCCCTAACATCCCCTCCAGATGATCGTAGGGCTTGTTTTTCTTCCAGCGTTCCTCCGCCTTAAGCTCTTCGGGATTTTTTACGCCAAGCATGTCAAAAAATGTCAGGCTGTCCGGCAGCTCTCCGCCTTCCTCCGTTTCCGCCACCTGAATCCGTGAGAGGGTACGTGCAAACACATCCAGCGCACGGTCTGTCAGTTTGTCCGGCGCAAATGCCTGGCGAACAGCCTCGCTGTCTGCGATGTCGTAGCATTCCCCGCATTCCCCGGAAAGCTCTACGACATAGGTACACTCGTTGGGCAGGCTGTTTT
>CANDKL010000317.1 GCA_947385255.1 uncultured Roseburia sp.
TATCATGGCTCTCTGATAATCAAACCGTTGCATCCAAATCCAAGATTTTGATACATCAATCCTGTCAAACGCCGCTGCGCTGAATCCGCGCTCATCAATTCCGATATAGGCGTCGTCAAACCAGCCCTTTTCCTCCAGATGGTCTACCATATCACGGAGAAAATCGCCCCAAACCTCGTTATAGCGGTTGGTTCCCGCAGAAAACCCTTCCGTTTTCAGTACGCCGTCCTCCCAGTATTTAAAGGAATTATGCCATGGCGCAACACTATAGAGAATAATTTTATCCCCCAGTCCCATCTCCTTACAGAAGGAAACCCAGTTATCAAAATCCGTATAATCATACGTAAAGCTTCCGTCACTGTTCTTAGTCCATTTTACCATGGATGGGTAATGAATCTCATTTTCACTGTAGGTCTGCCCGTTCCATGCTTCCTCTACAATCGTAGTCGTAATGGCATGGCCGCCGATTTCCCTGTAAATCTGCATGGAGGATTCCATAATGGCATAATGCTCCTCGGAAAAAGGCTCCACACCGTAATATTCCGCGCTGGTATACGGATACTGCCATAATTCAATATCAAACGTGTCCTTATAGGTATCCGCATCCGGCAGAACCGCATCCTGTACCACTACGGTATAGGTAAACGTAAGCGGAGCCGCAATCCCGTCCGCCGTCGCGGTCAGCGTGGCCGTGTAGCTCCCGGCTTTGGCATCCTTTGGAATGTCAAATTCCACCCAGACCGGCTGGAGGCTGTTATAACCCAGATCTACGGACCCTCCCTCCTGATACAGAATATCCGAGGAATCCGACCGGTTTGCATCGGTAGCCGGAAAGACATTGCCGATACTTGTATCGTTGGCACGCCCGCCGGAATAAGCCTTTGCCGATTTGATAAATACCGTTTTCACATGCTCAGCCGCAATGGTATCTGTCCCATTGGTCAGCGCACTTGCTGTCACGCATACATTTTTCAGGCTGCAGCCTTTGGAATAAAGCACCAGCTCGCTTGCCGCCTTGTCGTTTTTCCATGCATACAGCCTGGCCGAAGAGGTATCCCGCGCCGAAATCTCATTGTAACGGCTGTTGGTGTACTGCCAGTTGGTATCTTCAATGGAGCCGCCCAAATCCGGATCGCCTTCAATCTGTTCCGGCTCCTTGTGCGTAATCTGTGCATACGCCACCTGATTTACAACCTTTGTTCCTGACGTTTCATTCAATGTCACGGACCTTAATACATGCTTCCCTTCTGAAAGCCCCTGTACCGAATAGACCTCCTGCGAAGCCGTCCGTGTGCCGCTGTACAAATCTACGGTCTTCTCATTTCCGCCATCTACCGTAAATTTCACCTTGCCGTGAGCCGGAGCCTTTACGGCAAATACGTTAATTCCGCTGCCGGTAAAATGAACCTCATAGTAGCACTCCTCCGCCCGCTCATCCGACGCCCCGAGATCAATATACGCCTCGTCGGCATTATTCGTCCAGGACTTCCCGCTGTACGCCGTATACGAAAAATAGTGATCCTGCGACGTATTTGTTTCAGAGGGCCGCAGCGTTGTGACCTGATTTCCCCCGGCAGCCCGCGCAAGCTCCGGATAAAACGGCAGCGCCACCATAACTGCCAAGAGCAGGCAAAGCATCCTTTTTCCAACCTGTTTCATTTTTTCTGTCCTCCTTTTTTTGTTTTATTATACCAGAAAAGATCCAAAGAAGCAGTTATCCTCCGCAGATCCTTTCCTTTCAGCCTAACCCAGATAAACCGGAACCAAAACTTGCCCTTTTGCGCAAGATTTCATTTGTAAGCGCCTAAGAAGCCAGCTCCCGCAGGATGACCTCTAACTGCTCTGTCATAAGCTTATCCTTTTTTATTAATTCCTCGTGCTCCCGGATCAGGTTCTCCCTCTCCTGTATCAGCTCCTGCACGCGTTCTAACATTTCCTCGCGTTTCATCATATAACCTCCTGTTCATTGATCGGTTTACTGGTTCTCTTTCTCCACCTTCAGCCGGTCCAGATGCCAGATATCGTCCACATACTCCTGTATCGTACGGTCAGAAGAGAATTTCCCGGCATGCGCCGTATTTAAAATCGCCATCCTTGCCCAACGCTTCTCATCCTTGTAGGCTTCGATCATATCTCTCTGCGCCTGTGCATAGGAGCGGAAATCCGCCAGAATAAAGTACGTATCCGCATAACGGGTAGACTGCGTATTCAGCAGGGAATTATACAGCTCGCGGAACAATTCGCTGTTGTGCGGGGAATAGAACCCGTTGATGAGCTGCATTAACACCTTTCGGATATCCTGATCGTTATTGAAAATCTGCATCGGATTGTAATCCCGGTTCTTCTCATGGGCAATGACCTCGTCCGAGCTCATTCCGAATATGAACATATTCTCCTTGCCCACTTCCTCTAACATCTCTACGTTAGCGCCGTCCATCGTACCAATCGTCACCGCGCCGTTCAGCATGAACTTCATATTGCCGGTACCGGACGCCTCCTTGCTGGCCGTGGAAATCTGCTCGCTCACATCCGCCGCCGCAAAAATCCACTCTGCATTGGATACGCGGTAATCCTAGATCGGAAGAGCACACGTCTGAACTCCAGTCACAGCCTCATATC
>CANDKL010000318.1 GCA_947385255.1 uncultured Roseburia sp.
CACGACGCTCTTCCGATCTAGGAATCACAACCGATTTTTGGTTTACGCCCTTTACTAACTCCACGGTTTTTTTCGCTGCATCCGTCACCTGATACCGGAGCTTGCCGGACACAATCACATCCCCCTTCCGAACGGAAGCCGCCGATACGTCCGGGTTCTGGGAAGGCGGCGCCGGATTCTGGTTCACAGGCGGATCCGTCTTATCTTCCGGAGGTACCGGCTTTGCCAGGTTCTTCTGTGCATGGACAAGCGCGGCAACGACGCCGTTTAACTCCCCTGCATCCGCCAAAACAACACGCCAGTAACGACGCGCTTCCAAAAACGCGTTTTCAAATGCTGTCCAGCTCTCCGCCGTATACTCTCCCCGGCCGGCCTGGTAAACGGGCTCTGCCGCTTCTAACGCCCGGTACAGCGCTTCCTTCGCCGCTGTTACCTCCGGAGGGATTACGATTGGTTCCAGATGATCAAACGCTTCCTTCAGCTTTCGGACTGCCTCATCCACTTCCTCCTGTGTCGCGTCCTCATCTGCCCGTACCCTTTCGGCTTCCTCCTTTGCATCCTCTAATGCCTTCTTGCTCTCTGCCGTATAACCCGGTCCTCCAGGTATCTCCAGCATGTTGGTACGTATATATTTCAGCATATCATCTATTTTCGACTTATCCACAGGAACCGGCTCCGCCAGCTGTGCTCTGGCTTCCTTTAACGCGGCTGTCAACGCCTTTAGCGTTTCATTATCCGAATCGGCCGCACCGTCTGCCGCAGCCGACTCATAAGCGGCCTTAAAAGCGTTCCAGCTTTCATCCGTATATTTGCCCTGTCCCGCATCATAATCGGCTTTGGCGTCCTCTACGGCGGCTCTTAAGTCCTCCTGTAAAAACGGCCTCTGGTTCGCCGCCAGATAAGCGGCCTCCTCCTCTGACCCATCCGGTGCATAGGTAAGCAGGGCGCTTACGGACACCTGCCTGCCAAGCAGCTCCGCCGTCGCTGTCACACGGGCGTCCCCTGCGCCTACGAGAATGATTTCTCCTTCCCTGTTAATGCGTGCAACCTTTGGATTTGCAGACTCCCAGGTTACCTTTGCCTCCGGATCTATCATATTCTTAAACCCTGTTTCAAACCGAACCGGATCCTTTGCGGTAGAAACCACCTGCTCGGCCGGGCTGACCGTCAGGCCGGTAAGCGCCGCCGAATCCCTTGTAGAAAAAATCTGCCGTACCTTTACATCCGTTGCCCCGGAGCAGCTGAACGCAGCCTTGCCGCCGCTTTGGTATTCCGGCGTATCCAATCCTCGGAACGCATCGGAAAACACCTTTTCCCCGTCCACAAACAGATAGAAAGCTCCGTCAGCCGTCCAGGTAATCTGAACGTTTTTCTTACCGCCCTCTCCGGGCGCGGCCACCCGTTCGCCGTCGTACCAGTCGCTTGTTCCGTCGCCGTGATACAATTCCCAGTACCAGCCGCCGCCGTCATAGCCAAACAGAATCGCCTGATCCGGCTTTTCATAATTGAGGTATACGCCGAATTTGGTATTGGCGTCGGAAATCTGCTCCATATCAAACTGGAAATAGCCATCCTCTGTAAAATCAAATGGAAACGGATTTACGAAAACGGCCGGATACAACGCGGGATCCTTCGCGTCCGCACCGTTGCCTGTTCCGCCTTTTAAATGCAGCCAGCCGTCCTCTGTTCGTTCACAGACCGCATCGTCTGATTTTACGGTGACTTCATCCTGCCGATAGCCGTCGTCTATACCGTCCCTGCTGTAATTGATATGTTCCAGCTTCACATTGGCATTGTAGCAGGCAATGCCGATCCTTCCGCTGCTCTGATGTGTTTCCAGCATACTCGGCTCATTGGTAAAGGCCTGTATATCGTCTACCCTCAGGCTGAATGTGCCGTCGCCGTTCCAGCTGACACGCACATGCACCGTCTCTCCCTCCTCAGGCCTTTTGGCCTTGCGGTCCGCAACCGGCGTCCAGGAATAATCTCCGCCGTATTTCTGGTAATACCATCCGCCGTTATCATAGCCAAAAAGCAGGCCGTAGCCTGGATCTCCATAGTCAAAATAGACGCCGAATTTCTCGCTGTATATGGACTGTAAATCATATTCAAAATAACCCGGCTTTGTAAAATCAAATGAATTGGGATTTACAAATACGGCCGGGGCCTCATTGCTCCCGGAACCGTTCGTATGCAGCCACCCGTCGGCTGTAATTTCACAGACCGTATCTTCTCCCTGCGCGGTGCCGGTATCCCATTTCCATCCGTCATAAACGCCGTCCAATACATATCCCGCAGGCTCGGCGCCGCCTTCTAAAGAAGTCCCGTCCGTTACCCCGGCATTCCCCTCGGCAAGCGCCGGCAGCGCTCCCGACGGCAGGGTTAGAGCCGCGGCCATCAGAGCCGCGAGCCACCTGCGCATGTTTCTCTTTAAATTTTCTTTCAGCAATCTGCTTCCTCCTCCCGTTATCTGTACGGATTCTCCCTGTACACAGAAATTATCGCCTGTAACCTCAATCCGGAAATCCTCCCCGTTATCTCCGTCAATAACCATCTTAGATCGGAAGAGCACACGTCTGAACTCCAGTCACAGCCTCATATCT
>CANDKL010000319.1 GCA_947385255.1 uncultured Roseburia sp.
ATGTGACCAAATACGGCATCATTTACGGCGGCGTGCAGAAAAATATCGGGCCTGCGGGCGTGGTGATTGTGATTATCCGTGAGGATTTAATTACCGAGGATACGCTGCCGGGGACGCCGACGATGTTAAAATATAAGACGCATGCAGATGCGCAGTCTTTGTATAATACGCCGCCTGCGTATGGCATTTATATCTGCGGCAAGGTGTTTAAATGGCTCAAAAGGATGGGCGGTCTTGCGGCAATGAAGGAGCGCAACGAGGAAAAGGCGAAGATTTTGTATGATTTCCTGGACGAAAGCAAGCTGTTTCAGGGGACGGTTGTAAAAGAGGACCGTTCTTTGATGAACGTGCCGTTTGTGACCGGAGACGAAGCGCTGGATGCAGAGTTTGTCGCAGAGGCAAAGGCGGCTGGTTTTGAAAATCTGAAAGGGCACCGTACCGTGGGTGGTATGCGGGCGTCTATATACAATGCGATGCCGAAAGAAGGCGTAGAGAAGCTGGTAGAGTTTATGCGTGCGTTTGAGCAGAAACATGTATAGAACGGAAAAGGAGAGGATAGAAAGCATGTATCAGTATACCTGTTTGAACCCGATTGCGGAAATCGGATTGAATTTATTTTCTAAGGATTATCAGAGGACAGAGGAATTACAGGATGCGCAGGCGGTGCTTGTCCGAAGCGCTTCCATGCATGAGCTGACGCTGCCGGAGGGCTTGGAGGCCGTGGCCAGGGCAGGCGCAGGCGTTAATAATATTCCGTTGGACAAATGTGCGGAGCGCGGCATTGTCGTATTTAATACACCGGGCGCAAATGCGAACGGTGTGAAGGAAATGGTGATTGCCGGCATGCTGCTTGCGTCCCGCGATATTGTCGGCGGCATTGAATGGGTACGTGAGAACAAGGATTTGCCCGATATCGGCAAGGCCGCGGAGAAGCAGAAAAAGCATTATGCGGGCTGTGAGATTTCCGGAAAGAAGCTGGGCGTAATCGGACTGGGCGCAATCGGCGTGCAGGTTGCAAATGCGGCAATCAATCTTGGTATGGAGGTGCTGGGATACGATCCGTATATTTCCGTAAATGCAGCCTGGAATTTATCCCGCAGTGTCAAGCATATCAGCAATGTCGAGGAGATTTATAAGGAATGTGATTTTATTTCCATTCATGTACCGTTGATGGATGCGACCAGGGGCATGATCAATGCGGATGCCATTTCCAGGATGAAGGATGGCGTTGTCATCTTGAATTTTGCAAGGGATCCGTTGGTAGAGGATGAGGCTGTGCTGGAGGCAATCCAAAGCGGAAGGGTAAAGAAGTATGTGTCCGATTTTGCCACACCTGCGATTGCAGGAAAGGAAGGTATAATTCTTACACCGCATCTGGGCGCTTCTACGGAGGAGTCCGAGGATAACTGCGCCATGATGGCGGTGCGTGAGATTCGGGATTACCTGGAGAACGGCAATATCGTCCATTCGGTCAATTATCCGGACTGCAATATGGGCGGCTGTGATAAGGCTGGCCGTGTTGCCATTCTGCATAAAAATATGCGGGGTACCATTGCCAAGTTTACAGCGGTATTTGATAACGGCGGGATCAATATCGAAGATATGACGAACAAATCCAAGGGGGATTATGCATACACTCTGTTGGATATCGGCTCACCGGTAACCGACGAGGTGGTTGCACAGCTGAGAGCATTGAACGGCGTACTGAAGGTACGTGTCGTAAAATAAAACCTATCAATCTATAAGGAGACAAAAATGGCAGAGATCAGACCATTTCTGTGTATCCGTCCAGCAGAAGGTAAAGCAGCTCAAATAGCTGCTTTACCTTATGACGTTTATAACAGAAGAGAAGCAAAGGCAGAGGTAGAAAAAAACGCGGATTCCTTTTTAAAAATCGACCGTGCAGAAACCCAGTTTGACGATTTTGTAGATACATATGATGAGCGGGTGTACCAAAAGGCGCATGATATTCTTTGGGACATGGTGGAAAAGGGAGATTTTATCCGGGAGGAGAAGCCCTGCTATTATATCTATGAGCTTACCATGGCAGGAAGGGTGCAGACCGGGCTTGTGGCATGTGCATCCATTGATGATTATGAGGATGGCACAATCAAAAAGCATGAAAATACCAGGGCAGAGAAGGAGGCAGACCGCATCCGCCACGTCGACGCCTGTAATGCCCAGACCGGGCCTATTTTCCTGGCTTATCGCGCCAATGATGTGATCCGCCGTATTGCAGCCCGCACGAAGGAGCAGGGCGCATTGTACGATTTTATTTCGGAGGACGGAATCCGACACCGTGTGTTTTGCATCGGGGATGCTTCGGATATTGCAGATATCAGGGAGGCATTTGGCGGAATCGGGGAAATTTACATAGCGGACGGCCATCACCGGGCGGCTTCTGCAGTAAAGGTCGGGCGTATGCGCAGGGAGCAGAATCCTGCTTACACCGGAGAGGAGGAGTTCAACTATTTTCTTTCGGTTCTGTTTCCGGACGAAGAGCTGATGATTATGGATTATAACCGGGTGGTCCGGGATTTAAACGGAACTTCTCCGGAAGCATTTTTGGAAA
>CANDKL010000320.1 GCA_947385255.1 uncultured Roseburia sp.
CACCTTCGGGAAGGGCATCATTTGGATGAAGGATATAGCACTTGTCCATGTTGATCGCCAAATTCGGATATGCATCCAAGTCTGCATCGGATTCATCCATTGAGGGGAGATTTTCAACTTTGATCTGCTTAAAATGAATATCAGGTGAAAGAGGCTTCCCCTTTTCTGCACCGGAAATATGCACAGTCGGCTGGTTGATACCAACGTAAGTCACATTATTGTGCCAGGAAGGAACTATAAAATAATCTCCGCAAAGATAAATCGTATCCATACCTTTTGCCAGCATATTCCCTAAATCTTCCTGATAAAATGCTACCTGATCAACATGGCTTATAATCTCCTCTTCATCAGTAAATTCACGAAGTTTCGAGAGCCGTTCCTGTCGCTGTGTAATTGCTTCCACATCAACACAGTCACCGTTAAACTCAACGCCGAAAATACTGCAAAGCCTTTGCTGGAAATCATCTGCATTTTCATCCAATGCTTCAACTGCATCTGCTTCAACATAAAAGAATCTGCCCCGCAGCCATTTTATAAGCTGTCCCTTTTTATAATATTCGACTACCTTTTCCAAATCAAAATGTTCCTGAAGCTGCTTTATATTACGTACCTCTGCACCATCCGCCATAACCAGACGTATCATGATATTTGACATAAAAAATTCACCCTTATATAATCATTTATCGAAACTCAAATCGCTAAAAAAGAAGAACGGATTCTTTTTTGTACCAGATTTATTATCTTCAGAACGCCTTTTATTAAGGCATTTATCACAAACAGGACGATCTCTTATCATTAAATCGCTTGCAGAAATACAGTCGCCCATGATGCTACAAAACAGCTCGCCGCATTCCTCACACTTTCTCATATTCCATGTACTGATAGGCAATGTTTTCTCCTCCTTATCCGAAGAGTGCTCTTCCGAGTCCTCTCAAAGCAGAACCAATATTGCGTGCAATTTTTTTACCGGTTTCTTTCACACCGTTATAAATTTTCGAGGCAACTGTTTTTGCAGTTTGGACTGCTTTTTTAGCTCCTTCGTAAACAGTCTGCCCAAATTTAGAACCTGCTAAATAACCAATCGTTCCGCCTGCCAGACCTCCGACAACCGGTCCCACGATCGGAACCCAGCTCAACGCTGCAGCTCCGGCGGTTGCACCAGCAACGCCCCATCCAAGGCCATAAGTCATTGAAACAGTGTTGCAGCCCATCTGGTCAAGTCCCTCAAGAGGCGTTAATTCACCCGTTGCTACTTTTGCCATAACCTTTACATTTTCGATTGCAACACAGGCAATATTCGCAATCGTGCCGACCGGCGTTCCCGGAGGAATCATGCCGATCATCCCCTTTTCTGCGGCGACCTTTATTGCACCTGCGGCAGCCGATTTAACACCGGCATCCACACCGGTTTCCAGTGCCGTTTGCACGATTTCTTCCGGTTCAATCGGTTCATCCGCCGCAAGTTTTGCTGCCATATGGAATCCTGCGCCGATTGCCGCTCCTGATAGGCCAGCCAGCGCGGCTTGCCTGCCGATGTATTTTGTCATGATCCGGGAGTCATACGAACCCCAGCTAACCTCTGGCAAAATCTTGTCTTCCTGCGTGCGGATTTGTATTTCTTTTGCCTGCGCTTTGCTCAGCGGCTTGGAAGAAACCGGAACTTTTTTTGTGCCGCCAATGCTGGATACGACTGTTTTGCCCGGAAATGCCGCTTGTACCTGTTCTACCTGTTCCGGCGGGACAAGGATTGTCTGGTTGTTATAATTGCCGCGTCTTAGCATTTGGATCGTTGCTTCTGCATCCGCACCATATTTGCACTGGTACTGATGTACGATTTTATCTGCCTGATCGCGGATCACCACATCAAAAGAATTCTTGCCGTAAACCTGCCCCGGTTCCGGCGCGCAAACCTCCGCCCAAAACGGCGATCCGTTCGCTTCCGCTGCCAGATTAAATGAATTCGCGTGGTGCTGCTCCGCGATAAATCCATCAAGATTCCACTGCTGGCTCAGCTCACCGCCCTGCGTTGTCACCGCGCGGATCATTTGTGCATTCGCATGTTTCAGCGCAGTATCCATGCTGTTTAGACGCTGCGCATAGGCCGCCGCAGACAGCCCTGTAGCGGCTTCCTGCGTCTTTTCGGCAAACCATTCCTCGGAGGTCACCCCCTTCTTTCTAGAGTCTTTTAAGGACGCCAAATTTTCATCGTATTGGCGGATCGTTTCCACCGTTTCACGGCTTAAACGCTCGGCTTCCTCTTCACTCATTTCGGGCATTTCCGCAAGGAAACGCGCTTTAAGCCATGCCTGATCGCTTTGCGCGGCAGGCTTTTTACTGTATTCCTTCATGAAGCGTATCAACAGCTTTTTTAGATCCTTTGCCTCTGAAATGCTAAAGCCATCCAGTTCCATTACCTGATCCTTTTGCTCTATCATATCATTTTCTCCTTATCGCGATGCATTTTTGAATTTACGGATTTCATACTCCTTTTGCATTTTATCAATCGTATCCTTCATGATTTCCGAAAGCGGATGTGTATTCTTGATTGCTTCCAGCA